>JAYWMQ010000042.1 GCA_035873375.1 Nitrospirota bacterium
GCCACAAAACTTAGAAAAGTCTTTTTAAGGCTTAGGAGGAGAGGTACGTTTGAATCCTTACAGGGTTCTGCAACTATATGATTCTAAAAGATATTTCTTGAAATGTATTTTTTTACTTGACAGGGGATATAGGATGTCCCCAACTTCCGCTATTATGGTTAATCTCTCCGCAGGCATCTGTTCCTCCTCAATTCTATTTGAAAAGGTTCAGATTACCATTTCTTCTTTAGAAATTAACCAGCGCCGGCTTTTGCTCCTGAAGTTGTTTTCCTGCCCGGAGTTTTCTGCCCCCATACCCCGGCCGCCTTCCCTTGGAATCAGTGGCCGCTTTCCCTCGGAATGGGTGGCCGGATTGACTCGGAATATGCACTCTCCCTATTGATTTATTAAATTTTCAATACCCCACAGTCTCTGCTGTGGGGATTCCTTGAACCCCCTTTTAAAGGAGGTTTGGGGGATTATAATGTATGCAGTTTTGAGTAAGTTTGTTTCTTTTGGATACCCCGCTGTCTCTGCAGCGGGAAGGTTCATTTAATGAAAGAGAGGACAGGAGTGACTCACAGGGAGATAGGAGAAGTTTTTTTAGGACTGAGTAATTCGGCTATAGGCAAAGTATATCAAAGATTTAGAAAAGAAATTCACCGGGACAGGAAACTCAGGCGTAGAGTTACAACAATTGAAAAGACTTTGTCCTTTGTCGGGGGCTGAACTTCCCATTTAAAAAATCAAGTAAATTTTCTGTCTAAGCAGCCTTCTTTAGTCCCTCCCTTATAACATAGTCACGATCTTCTTTCAACATTTTAAAAACAACTTTTATCAACTGCCGGGCCAAACACCGTAACGCATGATTATGTTTTTTACCTTCAGCTCGTTTCTTACCATAATAGGCATTTGATTCAGGAATATATCTTATTGTGCAGCCAGCAATTTCTATCATTGTTGCCTTACATATTCTGTTTGCCTTGTACACAACTCTTGTCTTCTTGCTTTTCCCTGAATCATCATCTACACAGGCCACTCCACAGTAAACCGCCAGTTGCTCTTCTCTTTCAAATCTGTTGATGTCGCCTATTTCACCAACCAGCCGGCTGGATAGTTTTGTGCCTATACCTGACATGCTTGTTAATCGCTTAACCTCGGCACTCTTCTCTCCCAGCTCTTCCAGCTTCCCGTCTAACATCGCAATTTCCTCTTTCAGCTCTAATACGCGTTTGGCACTGGAGGATATTATCGTTTTATATGTTTCTGCCATCTCCTCAAAACATTGTATATTCCGTAAACCGTCCAGCATTAGTGAAGCATATTTCTTCCCTATCATTTTTATTTTCAATAATGCTTCCATTGTTAGCTTCTTATATTTGCTGAAGTCAGGGTACTTTATCAGAAGTCTCAACAGCTTCTTGCTGTCCGTATTGCCAAACTCCAGTACATCAGGTCATACCTCCAGTACTCGCTTCCTTAAACGGTTCTGTGTCCGGATTTTCTCATTTATCAGACTTTGCTGATGCCTGGATAACAGCTTGAGTTTTTCATTGACGCTTGGCAGTTTTGTTACTTCGATGAATGCCTTTTCTTTCCCCGTATCTACGTGCTCCCTTAATTTCAACATCTTAGCTAACATCTTTGCGTCTCTCCGGTCATTCCTCCATTCTCCACCAAACACATCCTTGAACCTTTTTAGTTTGAGATTGTCCACGTTGTATAACCTGAATCCATTCTCTATCAACAACCGGTCAAAGGGGGTCCCATATCCGTTCTTTCCTTCAATTGCAAATCCTATTGCCTCTTCTTCTCTTGCCTCTATTTCCTTGAACTCTTCTATCGCCTCATGAAAGTCACTATACTTGTGTGCTACCTCCCGGTCATACAATATCTCCTCTTTTTCATCCATGATTATTACATGATGCCGCTCACTTCCCACGTCTATTCCTCCATGTAATTTCTTCAATCTTACCCCTCCTTTATCTTTGAGATTTTTTATGGCTTTGTCAATACCCTTTGTCCCGTCTATAATAGCCTCTGATTGGCATCTTCCCATTAGACAAGGTATTAACTGGGAGCATCCGGCAGTTCAGACCCGAGTCTCATTCATCGACGGACCCCACCAGCCACAGATGCTCCCATTGCCATTTATTTATCTTACTCCATAAAGAAGGCTGCTTGTTTTTCTTTCCCGTTTCTTACTTTGTCTTTCTATTATAGACCCCTTTTTGTACTCTTTTTGTACTTTTTGTACCCCCTTTTGGAGGGAAAGCCACCCTAATGAGTGTTTTCATAGGAGCATGGCCTTTGCGGTCTCTCCCCTGATTGACCCTGTGCATACACTTATTGACCGACAATAAAATATATCCGTATCCGGTAGTTATATCAATTTCTTGTTGTCAATTCCCCGGATTTCTGCTATTATGTCAACAGCGGCTTAATTTTATTGTTAGGTTGAAGATATCAAAAAAGGAGGCATATATGCAGCTGAGACGTATGACCGTTTTATGTATGGCGCTGTTAATCTCGTGTGTACTCATAGGATGTAATAGCACCCCTAAAGAATCAGGCCGGTATTATAATAAGGGGAAAGGTTTTTCTATCAAGTTCCCTGAAGGGTGGAAGAAACAAAAATCACCGAGGGGAGTAATCATAACCTTTGGCAGTCCCGAAGACACGGCAAGCGTTGGAGTGCAGAAACAAAAAGTATCTCCACAGCAGACACTCGCCTATACCGTCAAGTTTATGAAATCATACACAAGGAAAATCGGAGGAAAAATAATTGACACGGGCGAGACTGTAATTGATAATGTTGATGCATCTTGGCTGCTTTCGGACTTAGGCAGCGAAACGATTATAACCTATTACATGAAAAAGGATGATTATATCTATTCCATATTAGCCTCTGCCGCAAAAGATGACTTCTATGAGGATGAAATGAGAAGTATTGCCAGAAGTTTTCGCTTTGAATAGCAATCTGAAAGATATATTTAACACTACAGTGGGTAGCAGACTCTCTTTTTTGCCCTTGTGATTATGCGTTGGATTTGAAGTCGAAATTATTGAATGAGTACTAAAAAGATATTAATATTCAGTATCTTAAGCATCTTTTTATTGCTGGCGTATTTTTATTTAAAAGCTCCTTCAGCAGGTTCAATCGTTCAAGGAATGAGTATCGATATAGAAAATGGAGAGATTGAATATAAAGATGTTATTTATACGGCTGAGTGGGGGGATCAAAAGATTCATGTTGGAGATATAAGGTACATAGGAAGGGCATATGATAAGTATGCTCCATATATCACCAATGATGCAATTGTGACCACAGGGGAGTTTAGTGACCCCTCCATCGTGGAAGTAACTCCCATAAGAAATGGAAATATGTCTTGGCGAGCGCAAAAAAAACCGAAAGGGAGTTTAATTGTTTTGCATTTTATCCCGGCAAATCTGCTTGTATTTAAGGACTTATCACGAATTAAAGAAGGACAAGAAGCTGAGTTTACTGGAAGAGAAGAGATTGACGGCAAGATTGAAAGTTCCCATGGCAGGTATGTCGCCCTTGGACATTCTAATCACAGATTTTTCCTATTAGAAAAGGTGCGCCAAATAGATATTGAATAATAATTGAAAAGGAAAGTACCGGAAGAACATTAAAAGGGGCATATAATTCCGGAGGTATACTTGTCATGAATAATTGGTCTATTTCCGGATATCATTATGAAATGCAAGATAGCCAGTTAGATAACTATAAAAAACCTATAAATCTTGTCAGATGTCTTTAAAATCATGTAAAATTCCGGGAAAGCACAGAAACTGTATAATTATTGGTTAGCTCAAATTTTTAAATGGAATAATATGGACGAGAACATAAAAGTATTTATCCAGGAGCTTGAGAAATGTGACGAAACGTACGAGATAGAGCGATGGCAACTCCGCGTAAAGACCTATCTTGATGAAGCCTTTGGGCATGAGATGGCAAACAAATTCCAAAGCCTCAACATCAACGATAACCCATGGGACGGATCAGCTAGACAGCGAGGTTACCTGGAAGCTTTGTTAGCTAAAAAGAAGTCCTCAAATGAAAATATTCGGGTTAAGCAAATGGCCAATAGAAGGCTTACTTATGATTTTTTTATTACCGAACTTGGTCGATTAATTACATCTGGCGAGATGCTTTATAACGCTGATCAACGTGATCTTGATCCTAAATTCAGACTTTGGCGTCTTGAGGTGACGGATTTAATTGATCGTATTAATAAGGCAGGTTATTCAGTACGATGTAGTATTCGCGGCCGCTCGTTTGGTACGCATAGGAATGCGACAGAAGAATACCTCAAAGAAGAGTATAATAGAGAATTACAAGATACACTCAACGAACTCAATTTAACAATAAAGAGATATGAAGATTTTGGGGAGCCGTACACAATAACAATTAACAAAATCGAAACGCAGGGATTGGGAAAAGTTTTTCTTGGACATGGCCGTTCTTTGCTTTGGAACAGAGTCCATCGTTTTTTAAAAGATGAGCTTTCTTTGGAGGTCATAGACTTTGAAACTGAAAGTAGAGCATCTTCTCATATTGTTGAGGTTTTAAAACAATTTCTTGATGAATGTAATTTTGCGGTAATCGTAATGACAGCAGAGGACGCAACAGCTGATGGAAAAATAAGGTCTCGACAAAATGTCATTCATGAAATCGGACTATTTCAAGGACGTCACGGATTCGACCGAGTATTGATTTTTCAACAAGAGGATGTAGAGGGTTTTTCAAACATTGCAGGGCTCCAGACTATAAGATTCAAGGATAAACCCGAAGACGGTTTTTATGAACTACAACGAGCCTTAGAAACGTTTAAGCGAGCTAACCAGGCAAATACAGCTGACTCGTAAACTCGCGGCTGATTTGCAGCGGTTATGTGTATAAAGTGGAAATCAACGCTATTGTGTTTATGTCGCTAACGTAGAAATATTAAGAACGAATTTTTTATACATTCGTTATGGGTAACTTGAAAACAGTAAGTTGATGTATAAAGAAAGGCGGGTATTATGAAAATAGGTGTAATCAATACTGGTGGTACAATCAGTTGTGTTGGTTCCCCCCTCAGTCCGATGACGGCAAAGGAATTTTCCGATGCGTGCACGACCATTCTCAACCCGGTAATCAGGAATGAGTTTAAGGACATCGACATTGATTATATCACTGACCTGACCTTTCCCGGATCCAAGGGACAGCACCAACCATCAGCCAACCGATTGGTGCCTGATGGCCGACTATATCCTGCAGCACTATACGACATACGATGGTTGGGTCGTGCTCCACGGAACGGACAGCCTGGACTTTACAGGCTCGGCCCTGCCGTTCCTGTTATCATGTTTTGATTTCAAGGGGATTCCCACCGCGGTAAAATGTGAAATGTAAAATGTGAAATGGGGTCGGGTCTTAATTATTAAGTATTCGTTTATAATAAAGTCGGGGCAATATTTAAACTTAATATTTAAGATGTGACCCCAGAACTTTGAATTACCTGCCATAGCCTATGAAATAGAAGAGTTTCACGAGGGCAAGGTCAGGAAAGACGGTCATGTCCGGTTCCGCAACAAATACTACTCCGTAAGGGAGAGTTACTGTGACCGGAAGGTGATAGTAATAGGAAATAGCAGGCAAGTATCAATCTATCATAAGGGCAACCTGATAGAAGTCCATACCCGGATTACCGATCCGTATATATCCAGAAGCACGAAGGAATGTCACAAGACCCCCTGGGAGCGTTCCATGAAAGAAGGTTCTCACTATCGGAAGGCAGCGGCAAGGCTTGGTCCGTATGTGGAAGAGGTTGTGCTGAAACTGCTTGCTCAGGGCAACGGGTTTATAGATACAAGAAAGATATGGGGAATACTTTCCCTTGATAAGAAGTACACAGGTGGGCAGATAAACGAGGCTTGCAGGAAGGCCTTGTCTGTAGAAGCCTACAGCTACAGGAGCATTTTGATGTTGCTGGAACTGGAAACAGGGACAAGAAAAGATATAGACAAAGGAGCTCTGTCAAGAAATACAACGACATACAAGTTCACAAGGTCCATAGAGGAATATCAACAACTATTACTAAATCCGGGAGGCAAAGATGAACATAGAGACGGTTAGCAGACAGCTTAAAACCCTCAAACTCAATACAGCAGCAACAGAGCTGCAGGAGGTGCTTGGAAATCACAAGAAGGCGGTGTCCCTGTCATGGATCAGTGAGTTGCTGGAGCGTGAGATTGATGCCCGCAGGGAAAAATCCCTGATGGCGAGAATCAAAAAGGCTAACTTCCCTGAGATGTAAGCGTCAAATAAAGCCCATCTTCCCAGGAAGAGGTAAGAGATGCCATGATAAGCCAATCAAAAATAAGGAGGCGAGTCATGGCAAAGAAAGGGTCAAGAGAGGGAGAGAAAGAGGAATACTGGAAGGGGCATATAC
>JAYWMQ010000043.1 GCA_035873375.1 Nitrospirota bacterium
AAGTCTTTTTAAGGCTTAGGAGGAGAGGTACGTTTGAATCCTTACAGGGTTCTGCAACTATATGATTCTAAAAGATATTTCTTGAAATGTATTTTTTTACTTGACAGGGGATATAGGATGTCCCTTAAGAGAGCTTTCCTTTTAATTGAACCAATATGGAATTGAAACGGGCCTGCCCTGTTGCCTTTTGCTGTAAGTCCTCGCTTTTAATTGAACCAATATGGAATTGAAACGAGCTTGAAAGGCTCAACAGCGACTTCCCGCCAGACACTTTTAATTGAACCAATATGGAATTGAAACGACGCTGCTCCACCTTGTTGCCGTAATCAATGATGTCTTTTAATTGAACCAATATGGAATTGAAACGATCTTGTAACGCTATGGATAAGACAGCTATCATTTCTTTTAATTGAACCAATATGGAATTGAAACAAAGTTGACCCATAGTTCAGTCGTGAACGCCCCACCACTTTTAATTGAACCAATATGGAATTGAAACAAGGCAAAAATAAAGTAATCCCAATATTGTAGTTCCCTTTTAATTGAACCAATATGGAATTGAAACAAAGTTGTAACTCCGCTATATATTGTATTCATTTTTACTTTTAATTGAACCAATATGGAATTGAAACCATGTCAAGCAAAATCGTATGTTATTTTAACTTACACTTTTAATTGAACCAATATGGAATTGAAACAGTTGATAGGTAACAAGTATATTAGCGTTTTTACCAACTTTTAATTGAACCAATATGGAATTGAAACTCACTATTTCCCATGCCGTCAAATTCTTAGTACCTACTTTTAATTGAACCAATATGGAATTGAAACGTGCAGGAAGAACATGTCTGCATGGATGTTATTAAGGAGGAAAATAAAAAACAGGGTTTTGCAGGATAAATATTTGGTGCCGGCAAATAAGTTTCTCTGAATTGTGATCAGATTAGTAACAGTAGCAGGAAACAAGAAGAGGCACACACCCCATCATCCCCTCTTGATAGAGGGGAAATTCTTTGACCCGCCCGGCCAACGGGTTGGGTTGCTGTGAGCAGAATAGCCGGGAAGCCTCTAAAGATGTTTTAACTCGTCTTCCTTTTCGGCCTCTCCCTTAAACTTCTTCTCCAGATATTCCTTTGCCACATCCTTTCCCCCAAGGCCGAAGGCAAGCGAGAGGGCAAATACAATTCCTCCGAAAATTACCGTGAAGGCAACGATTACTGTATCGTGGCCTATGCCGAGCTGTTCAAGGGACATTGTGAAGGCAAGCAAAAAGAGTATGGTTTTGACGGTTTTGCTTAATAATCCCGAGAATTTTATACCTGAATTTACAGAGGCTATCAGTGTTGCCCTTCCAGCAAAGTTGCTGAGTATGTAACCGACTATAATAAGCAGCGCAGAGACAAAAACATTGGGGAGATAGAGAAAGAATTTCTCGAGGAGGTCCTCAATTGCCGGGATTTTCAGGGTGTAAAGTGACATTATAAAGAAAATTATTACCACAAACCAATAGGATATCTGGCTCAGAAGTTTTGAGGGGGGTGTCTTTATTCCACCCTTTTCAAGTACCTGGGTTATTCCCATTCTTTTGCAGAACCGGTCTGTATTTAATATCCCGAGTACCTTCTGGATTATACTCTTGATAATCCATCCGGAGAGGAATCCTAAAATGAATATAACAAGAGAACTGAGAAGGTTTGGCAAGAATTCGATAAGCTTCTGGAAACAGTCCATCATAGGTGCTGTTACGATTTTATCGAATAAGTTTTCCATTAAAAACCCTCCTTGAATTAATCATTCGTTAATGGTCATTGCCTATTGACCGTTGACCGGCTCAAACTCACTCTTCTTCCTCCTCAAACCATCTCTCAACAAGATAGGGCTTTCCCTTTTCAAAGGCTATACAGAGTTCTTCAAGCCTCTGCTCTACCTCGGCAGCTGTGCTTTCCCACGTCTCTATCACAAAAGAGGCTACCTTGCCAAGATATAGAGGTGTAAGCGACTTTATTATATGTTCCCGGCTCATCAATTTTCTGTGACACGCCAAGGCAAAATTATATACGATCTCCACCCATACATTGTCGGGAATGGAGAATTTCTCTTTTGGCTTGTCTCCCACGGTTGCGAGAAACCACATTAATTCCCCGGGTAGAAATGATTCGTACATGACCGAGAGTTCTTTCACTCCAAGCCTGAATTTATCTATCATGGCATCAAGATTGACCTTGATGGGTTCAAGGCCAACCGAATATACAAAGCCGAATGTAGGAACAGGTTTCGACCCCTTTATATCCTTCCATATTGTGACATATTCTTCCATAAGATTAAAGACGGAGATTACCACCTGGTGGAGCATTGCACTGAGGTCGGATCCCGGTTCCTTGGGGTCGTGAATCTTTGCCCCCAGAAATGCCTGACATACCTTGAAGGAATTTGCCACAGCGGTTGTGGTCATCCAGATGTCAATGCCGAAACGGGCTACGTCTGTCTCCCATACGTTTTTTGTCAGATAAAAAGTTGCAAGCTTGCCGGAGAGCCCGAAGTCTCCCCCTATGGGCTGACGGATTCTGTGCCCGTACAGTGCCCTGGTCATCGGGTAGACAATGGTATTAGTGATGGTGCCGTCATATTTGTGTCTGTGATAATAGGGGGCAACGTAATCATACCCTGCATTGAGAACCGGTCTGATCAGGAGTTCGATCCATTCAGGGGTTATGCTTCTGAGGTCGGAATCCACCACCGCGCAGGCCTTTACATTAAGGGTTTTTGCTATCTCAAAGATGGTTCTGAAGGCACTCCCTTTTCCGGGAATCCCATGATAGGGGGTGATAATCTTGTGGAGGTTTCCCACCCTGTGATGAAGCAGTATGGAGTCAAAATCAACAGTGGTCTCCCTGACAACATCCATGGTTCCATCAGTTGATCCCCCGTCGGAATTTACAAGTACTGACTTGGCGTCAGGGAAGTATTTTGAAAGTCCAGCCTGAACAGCCCTCACAACATGTCCGATGGTCTTGGCATTGTTATAACTTGGAATGCCGACAACTATATCGGCCTCTCCAAGCTCATTAATCTTTTCCTGAACATCCTTTCTCAGGGCTATCGTGTTTTCAGGCATAGTTGTAGTATTCGGTCAGGATATTAGGTTTATGCAAAACACATGCAAGTCCGTTATTCACCAGGTTCGCTCCGTACTGAGACCTGTGCAGATTTGTGCTGATGATATCTTTACCTGTTGTTTGTTGCCTGCTTCAAATTGCGAGTAACAGCTATGCCTTGTGACTTGAAAAATGTTGACTAAGCAATCGAAATAATGGTTAAATTATTACTGTATCAACATTATATCATTCAGGTGTATGATGATACAACCTTTATGATTTTGGGAGGGCATGATGAAGAGAATCCCCATGACAGAGCAGGGTTTTCGTAAAATGAAAGAGGAACTGGAGCGTCTTCTCAGGGTTGAGAGGCCCAGAAATATAAAGGATATTGAAGAGGCAAGGTCGCATGGTGATTTAAGCGAGAATGCAGAATATCATGCTGCCAAAGAGAGACAATCCTTTATTGAAGGCCGCATACAGGAGCTGCAGTCCAAGACAGCGCTGGCCCAGGTTATTGACACTTCAAAAATCAAAAGTGACAGGGTTACTTTTGGTGCAAAGGTGAAGGTTTATGACCTTGCAACAGAAGAGGAGAGGCTGTTTCAGCTTGTCGGGCCTGATGAGGCGGATGTTACCAATGGCAGGATATCGATCACCTCTCCTGTTGGCAGGGGGCTGATGAGTAAAGAGGTTGGAGATACAGTAGTTGTCAACGCCCCGGCAAAAACCATAGAGTATGAGATTATAGAGATCAGTTTTGAGTAGGTTTTTCCAGGCAGAGGTTTCAGGAAATATTCACCTGTCTCAAACCCATAATATTCTTAAGCTTGCCCCGCTGCAACCCCATGTCAGGCCTGCTGCAGGACAGTTTTATCTGCTGAGGGCATCTGAAACCCTTGATCCCCTTCTGAGAAGACCCTTCAGTATCTTAAGATGGGATGATATGCATCTGGAGTTCCTTGTTAGGTTGAAGGGCAGGGGGACTCTCCTGTTGAGAAATATGAGGCCCGGAGACAGCATCGACATGCTGGGTCCCCTTGGTAACGGCTATCCTGAACCCCTAAAAGATGAGACCCCGATACTTGTTGCCGGAGGTGTCGGGATAGCGTCTGTCTTTCCCCTGATAGGGAGCGTACATGCGGGAACCCGTCTCTTCTATGGCGCTGTGAACTCCACGGAGCTATATCTCCTCGATG
Source organism: Nitrospirota bacterium (assembly GCA_035873375.1). Lineage (NCBI taxonomy): Bacteria > Pseudomonadati > Nitrospirota > Nitrospirota bacterium. The sequence goes on from JAYWMQ010000043.1 coordinate 4,295, forward strand.
ATATAAAGAAACTCACAGGGCACATCTATATAAGCACGGATGACGGCAGCATGGGGTTTAAGGGCAATGCGGTTGAGAGATTGATTGAATCCCTAAATGACCTTGCCATTGCAAACCCCGCTGTATATGCGTGCGGCCCTGAAGGGATGATAGCGGCTCTCCTGAAGTTCCTGAATGAGAGGGGCATTCCGGGTTATATCTCCTTTGAGGAAAAAATGGCCTGCGGTATTGGCGCCTGCCTCGGGTGTGTAATCAAGACAGGGCAGGGGTATAAGAGGGTTTGCAAGGAAGGGCCGGTTTTTGATGTAAGGGAGATAGTGTGCTGAACATGAACCTGTCAGTCAACATAGGAAAACTTGGACTGAAAAATCCTGTTATGACCGCCTCGGGGACATTTGGTTACGGGGAAGAGTATGCTGAGTTTGTTGATCTTGGCAGCCTTGGTGCAATTGTGGTAAAGGGGCTCTCGCTTTTACCCAGGGAGGGCAATCCTCCTCCGCGCATTGTGGAGACCCCCGCGGGGATGCTTAATGCCATAGGGCTTCAGAACATCGGTGTGGAGAGTTTTATAAAGGAAAAACTCCCGTTTCTGAGGCGGTTTAATGTGCCTGTAATAGCCAACTTTTTCGGTGACTCCGTAGATGAGTATGTGGGAGCGGCAGAGAGATTAAGCGATGTGCAGGGCATAGACGGCCTTGAGATGAATATATCATGCCCCAACAAACAGGCTGGCTGGCTTGTCTTTGGTACAGACCCTGAGGTCACCTCTGAGGTTGTCAGTGCAGTGAGAAAGGTAACGGACCTTCCTCTTATCGTTAAACTCTCACCGAATGTGACGGACATTGCACTCATGGCAAGGGTTGCAGAGGATGCAGGGGCTGATGCAGTATCTCTGATAAATACGGTTTCAGGCATGGCTATTGATATAAAGACGAGAAGACCGAAGCTGGCAAACATTACAGGGGGGCTGTCAGGTCCTGCCATCAAGCCCATAGGGATAAGGATGGTTTGGGATGTGTTCAGGGCGGTCAGTATCCCGATTATAGGTTCGGGCGGGATAATGGACGGAGGGGATGCAATCGAATATATGCTTGCCGGTGCTGCTGCCGTGGCAGTGGGAACTGCAAACTTTGTGAATCCAACTGCAACAATGGATATATTATCAGGGATAAAGGATTATATGACCACAAATGGAATCCAGGACATTTCCACTATTAAAGGAGGCTTGATATGGGAGCGAGAAGACCTTTGATTACACTAACCTCTGATTTTGGAACGAAAGACCCTTTTGTGGGACAAATGAAGGGTGTTATTCTTAATACCAATCCTGACGTTGAGATGGTGGATATCACTCACAATATCTCACCCCATAACATAAGGGAAGGGGCTGTCCTTACGGGCCTGAGTTATCAGTATTTCCCTGTCAGGACAATTCATCTCGTGGTGGTGGACCCGGGGGTGGGCTCAAGCAGGAGACCGATTGTTGTGACAACACAAAACCATTACTTTGTCGGGCCTGACAATGGTCTTTTCTCGATGGTATATAAAAAGGAGAAGGACGCCTTCAGTGTTACTCATATAACCTCCGAGCATTATTTCCTCAAGAAAGACTCTTCAACGTTTCACGGCAGGGATATTTTCTCCCCTGTGGCAGCGTGGCTCTCAAAGGGTATTCCTGTCAGTCACTTTGGTGAGGAGATAGACGATTTTATGAATATCCATATGCCCGAGCCAGGAATGCCTTCCAGGAATACAATCGAAGGCGAAGTGGTATATATTGACCATTTCGGCAATGCAATAACCAACATATCTTCAGACCTTCTCTCGGATTCCCTCAACGGAGGTGAAAGATTGAGGATTGTATTGAAGGGCAATGTGGTTCCATTCAAGAACTGCTATTCAGAAGTGGAAGATAAAGATCTTTACTGTCTTATTAACAGTAGTGGTCTTCTCGAGTTTTTCATTTGCAGGGGCAATGCAGCAGAAAGTTTCGGGATCAGGATAGGAGACATTGTAGGCATTATAAAGAGCTAAATTGAGGCATTCTTTACAGGTCCGAGAACCGTAAGTGCGAATTTCCTGTCACTGAAGAGTCTGTCAGAGAGCTCCCTTACCTCAGAGAAGCGGACCCCGTCAATGGCCTTCATAATCTCTGATGGAGATATATACTTTCCATAATAGATTTCCTGGCGGGCAAGGTTATTCATCCTTCCTGATGTGGATTCAAGGGCAAGAACAAGGTTTCCCTTGAGCTGTTTTTTGGCCCTTGTCAGTTCATCTTCAGATACTGTATCCTTGAAATTGACGAGTTCATCCCTTATTATGTCTATTACCTGCTGGTATTTTTTTCTGCCTGTTCCCACGTATACACCGAAAAGCCCCGAATCATGATAAGAGGAAGTAAAGGAATATACAGAGTAGGCAAGTCCCCTCTCTTCCCTGATCTCCTGAAAGAGCCTTGAACTGACCCCGGCCCCGATAACGGTATTCAGCAATAACATTGCATATCGTTCCGGACTTCCCTGGGCAATACCCTCCGCTCCGATACAGAGATGTACTTCAGCGCACTCTTTTGTTACCACTTTTGTTCCATGATGAAATTCCGGTTTTGAGTAAGTGTGGGGTTGGGAGGTGTTGCTGATTGTTCCGATGGAGCTGTTAAGTCCCTTTAAAACCTCTTCATGCTCAATATTGCCAGCACATGATATGACAATATTGTTGATGCTGTAATGCTTTTTTATATGTTCGGTCAGGTCTTTTTTCGTGAAGGACCTGACTGTTTTTTTAGTGCCGAGGATGCCCAGACCAATGCCTTCCCTGTTCCAGACATATTCACTGAACAGGTCGTGGATGTAATCATCAGGGGTATCTTCCACCATCTTTATCTCTTCAATCACAATACCTTTTTCCTTTTCTATCTCGTCTTCAGGCAGCCGGGAGTGTAGAAAAATATCCATGAGCAGGTCAGTGCCCTTTTCAAGATAATCATCGAGCAGCTTTATGTAGAATGTTGTTGTTTCCTTGGATGTGTAGGCATTGAGGTCTCCGCCAAGGGAGTCTATTTCAACGGCTATCTCTTTTTGTGAACGTTTTTTGGTCCCTTTAAAGAGCATGTGTTCAAGGAAGTGGGATATCCCGTTTTTCTGCTTTGTCTCATATCTTGAGCCCACCTTTACCCAGATGCCAAGGCATACAGAGCGGACACCCTTTATGCGTTCCAGCAGGACGGGTATTTTGTTATCGAGATATTCTTTTTTGAACATGGTCTTTGCTCCAAATGGTTTCTGTAAATTAATATTGTTTTTACCTTTCCCCGGTGTCTGCCTGTGTGTTGCCTGCAGACAGGGAATGGGACAGGGGAGCTAAAATTGAAGAAATAAAGTATAGGTTTAAGGGCAGATCTCAGAGGCCTGCCTTTATGCAGGCCTCTAAAACGCAGAGCATGCTCTGTCTATCCCTTTGTCTTTCCTTCGGCCTCTTCCCGAAGGGCTTCTTTTCTGCTTAATTTGAGTCTTCCCATATCATCAATCTCTATGACCTTGACCGGGAATTCATCACCGTAATTAATCACGTCTGTAACCTTTGCAACACGTTCATCTGATATCTGGGAAATATGTAAAAGCCCTTCCACTCCGGGCAGTACTTCAACAAAGGCACCGAAGTCTACAACTTTTTTGACCTTTCCCATGTATATCCTGCCAACCTCTACATCCTGTACAATCCCCTCTATAATCTCTTTTGCCTTCATGGCGGATGCCTCGTCAGCAGAGGCAATGTTAATAAGACCTGTATCGTCTATGTCTATCTTTACGCCTGTCTGCTCGGTTATTCCCCTTATCACCTTACCCCCTACGCCGATTACATCCCTTATCTTTTCCGGCTTGATCTGCAGGGTATATATCCTTGGTGCATTGGGAGCAAGATTCTTCCGGGGCTCAGGCAGTGTCTCATTCATCTTCTCCAGTATGTGGAATCTTCCCGCTCTTGCCTGCTCGAGGGCCGACTCCATTATCTCTCTGGTTATACCGCTTATCTTCACATCCATCTGAAAGGCGGTTACGCCTTTTTTTGTTCCGGTAACCTTGAAGTCCATATCTCCGAGGTGGTCTTCAAGACCAAGTATGTCCGAGAGTATTACGGTCTTGTCACTCTCATGTATGAGTCCCATGGCGATACCTGCCACAGGTGTTTCAATGGGGACACCGGCGTCCATGAGTGCAAGGGTTGCACCACAAACAGTTGCCATTGATGAGGAGCCATTTGATTCCAGAATGTCTGAGACTATCCGTATGGTATACGGGAACTTTTCCTTTGATGGTATCACAGGCTTCAGAGCCTTCTCGGCAAGTGCGCCGTGCCCGATCTCTCTCCTGCCGGTGAATCCCAGTCTCTTTACCTCACCAACACTGAAGGGCGGGAAGTTGTAGTGGAGCATAAAGGATTTAAATGTTTCACCTTCAAGGGCGTCTATCCTCTGCTCATCCGCTGATGTACCAAGGGTTACCGCCACAAGCGCCTGGGTCTCGCCCCTGACAAAGAGGGCTGAACCATGCACTTTTGGCAGGAAACCAACCCTGCCGTAGATGTGCCTTATATCCTCAGGCTTTCTCCCGTCGGTCCTCACACCTTCGTCTATGATCATCCTTCTTACGAGGTCCTTTTCAATGTCATGGAATAGCCCGGATATCTCTTTTGCCCTGTCATCTTCTTCAGAGGCAAACGTTTCAAGGGTCTCCTCAAGCAGAAGGTCCAACGCCTCCTGTCTCTTCATCTTTGAGGGTATTCTCACGGCCTCTTTCATCCTGTCAATTACATAGGACCTGACCTCTTCTTTAAGTGCCTCATCAATCACGGTCGGATTGATCTGCCTCTTGGGTTTGCCGCATACCTCTGCAAGCCTTCTCTGAATTACATTTATCTTTTTTATCTCTTCATGGGCAACATCTATTGCCTCCAGGACAATATCCTCTGATACCTCGATTGCGCTCCCTTCAACCATCATGACGGCATCATCCGTTCCGGCTACAACAAAATTCAGCTCCATATTGTCGAGTTCTTCCAAAGAGGGTAATACCACAAACTCTCCGTCGATCCTTCCAACCCTTACTGCTGATACAGGGCCGTCAAAAGGTATATCCGATAACATAAGGGCAGTGGAGATTCCGATTATGCCAAGGATATCCGATACGTTTTCGTCTCCAAACGATATGACCGATGCTATACCCTGCGTTTCTGAACGGAAACCGTCGGGGAAGAGTGGTCTGATGGGTCTGTCGATCAGGCGGGATGCAAGCACTTCTTTCTCGGAAGGTTTCCCTTCCCTTTTAAAAAACCCCCCGGGAATCTTACCCGCTGAGTATGCCTTTTCCTGATAATCAATTGTTAATGGAAAGAAATCAAGGTCTTTCCTTTCCCTCTTTGAAGCTACTGCTGTGGCAAGCACCACAGTGTCACCATAACTTATTAAAGCCGAGCCATCAGATTGTTTTGCAAGCTCTCCAGTCTCAATTATAAGCTGATGTTCTCTGATCTCATGTTTTTCTCTGTGTGGAGCGTCAATTTCCGACATGTAAGTTGTCACCTCTACTTTCTTAATCCTAAGCGCTCAATGAGCTTCTCATACCGCTGTTTGTCGCAGGTTTTCAGGTATTTAAGGAGTTTTCTCCTCTGGGACACCAGCTTCAGTAATCCCCGCCTTGAATGGTGGTCCTTTTTATGGACCTTGAAATGCTCTGTGAGATAAGTTATTCTCTCTGTAAGCAAGGCTACCTGAACCTCCGGTGAACCAGTATCCTTTGCGTGTACCTTGAATGCTTCGATAATGCCGTCTTTTTTCTCTTTTGTGAGAGGCACCATATCACCCCTTTCTTTAAATTATTAGAGAGCCGTGCATAAATTATGAGCAGAATAATTATATGACAGTCTCTTTATTGATTTTCGTTAACTTGCGTTAAATTAATCTGCCTTAAAGATTACCATAGTAACGCCTGAGATGTAAAGGAGACCAGTGGCATCCTAAACCCTGTTCCTCACAAGCTCCTCCACAACAGATGGATCAGCAAGTGTTGAAATATCTCCAAGGTCCTCGGTCTCTCCGCCTGCAATCTTTCTGAGTATCCTCCTCATTATCTTGCCGCTGCGGGTTTTTGGCAAGCCCGGGGTAAACTGTATCCTGTCAGGTTTTGCAATCGGGCCGATCAGTTTTCTTACATGGTTCTTGAGTGACTCTTTTAGGGCCTCATCAGACGGGACTCCCTCCTGCAGTACAACAAAGGCGTATATCCCCTCACCTTTTATCTCATGGGGGTACCCAACCACTGCAGCCTCTGCCACTTTCTCATGGCTTACAAGGGCTGACTCAAGCTCTGCTGTGCCTATTCTGTGGCCTGAGACGTTCAGTACATCGTCTATCCTGCCCATCAGCCAGAAATCGCCGTCTTCGTCAATCCTTGCACCGTCACCTGTAAAATATCTGCCCGGGAATCTGCTGAAGTAAACCTCCTTGAATCTCTTTCCTTCAGTATCTCCGAACATACCCCTGAGTATACCGGGCCAGGGTTTTTCAATGACAAGATACCCCCCTTCGTTTGCCTCGGCAGGTGTACCGTCTTCTTTAACTATGCTCGGCACCACTCCGGGGAAGGGCCTGTTTGCAGAGCCGGGTTTCAGGGTCATGGCTCCGGGCAGGGGTGTTATAAGAATTCCGCCCGTTTCTGTCTGCCACCATGTGTCCACAATGGGAAGCTTCTCCTTACCCACATGGGTGTGATACCACATCCATGCCTCGGGGTTTATCGGTTCTCCAACTGTACCAAGGAGCCTGAGACTCGAGAGATCATGCTGGTGTACCCACTGCTCTCCCTCCCTCATCAACGCCCTTATTACAGTGGGTGCAGTATAGAGTATATTTACCTGGTGTTTATCCACTATATCCCAGAATCTGCCCGGGTCAGGGTAGTTTGGAACCCCTTCGAACATAAGAGATGTAGCCCCGGCAGAGAGGGGGCCATAGACAATGTAGCTGTGGCCTGTTATCCATCCGATGTCTGCCGTGCAGAAATGAATGTCTTCATCATGGTAGTCGAATATCCATTTAAAAGTGAGGTTTGTATATAAAAGGTAGCCGCCTGTTGTATGCAGGACACCCTTTGGTTTTCCTGTTGACCCGGAGGTGTAGAGTATAAAGAGTGGATCCTCAGCATCCATCTGCTCAGGTTCACAGTAGTTGGATATATCCTTTGCCGCCATTTCTTCATGCCACCAGTAGTCCCTTCCGGCCTCCATGTTCACATCCCCGGAGGACCTTCTGACGACTATTGCCTTCTCGACAGTTGGACACTCAAGTAATGCCTCATCAGCGTTTGCCTTCAGGGGCACCTTTTTCCCGGCCCTTATCCCCTCGTCTGCGGTGATGACGAGTTTTGCCTCACAGTCGTTTATCCTGTCCCTGAGGGATTGGGACGAGAAACCGCCAAACACGATACTATGAATGGCCCCGATCCTTGCACAGGCAAGCATGGCTATTGCCAGCTCGGGTACCATGGACAGGTAGATCGTTACCCTGTCGCCCCTGCCGATTCCGTGCTTTTTCAGGACATTGGCGAACCTGTTGACTTCATGGTAAAGCTGCTGGTATGTGTAGGTCCTGTAATGGCCTTCATCCGACTCCCATATAATGGCTGCCTTATTCCTCAGCGGGGTGCTGATGTACCTGTCAAGACAGTTGTATGAGGCGTTCAGTTTTCCGCCGGCAAACCATTTTACAAAGGGTTTCTCAAAGTCATACTCAAGCACCCTGTCCCATTTCCTGAACCAGGAGAGATTCTTCTCTGCCATCTCTGCCCAGAATCCCTCGGGGTCTTCCACAGAGCGGCGATAGATCGCCTCATATTCAGCCATACTCTTGATATGGGCCTTACGTGAAAACTCCTCAGATGGTGGAAAGCTTCTCTGTTCCTGAAGTAAGACAGAAATCCCCTTTTCTGACATTGTGACCTCCTTGTTTAGAAAATCCGAGATATACTTTTAAATACTTTAGCAGAAATTAACGTTTAGTTCCTCTATTTTATAGGATGGATTTGTTTTTTTTCTCGTTTTTTTTTGATTTTTTATGATAGAATTTTTCTGTGGTAGCTGTTACAGCAACCATTTATCGCTGGATTCGGGTTATGGAAAGGCGTAACAGGCTGTGATATAATCGGATTCTGTTTTGTGAGAGTCTTCTCCGGAGGGGGCACAGGGAAGGAGATCACACTCGTGGTCATCTGTGAATGCGGTCAAAAAGATAAGGAACTGTAAGAGATCCTGGGGGGTAGAATGAATAATGGATTGAATCACAAGAAAAAAGTCTTCAAAATCCTTATTGTTGATGGTGATGAAAAAGAGATAAGGCTCTTAAGGTCGTTTTGTGAAGGCCACGGGTATGAAACGATAGTAGCCAGGAACGGCCATGAGGCGGTGGAGCAGACGCTTCAGCACTTACCGGACCTTATACTTATGGATGAGATGAAGCCTGAAATGAAAGGGGTTGAGATTGCGGAGAAACTCAAGTCCCATGAGCTTACCGCGCATATCCCCATTGTTATACTCACAGCCCCTGACCCATCACCGGAATTCAGTGCAGGTATTGCCGGAGGGATTGACGATTTTCTTGTAAAGCCCGTCGATGCAGTTGAGTTCACCCTGAGGGTGAGGAACCTCTTAAAACTCAAGGAGTGCCGTGATTTCTTAAGACAGCATAAGCAGATACTTGAGGAGCAGGTGGCAGCGAAGATAAAGGCTTTTGAGGGGGCATTTGAAAGACTTGAAAAGGTATACAGGAGGATCAGGACAGGGTATGCTGAGACAGTTTACCGGCTCACCCTTGCCTCTGAGTACAAGGATGAGGATTCCGGAGCGCATATAAAGAGGATCAGTTTGTATACAAAGGTGCTCGCATCTGCTCTGGGTATGAGCAAGGAGTATATAGAGACTATTTATTATGCCTCGCCAATGCATGATATCGGAAAGGTAGGTATTCCAGAGAGAGTTCTTCTTAAAAAGGGTGGTCTCACTTCTGAAGAATGGGAGATTGTGAAGACGCACACCACTATTGGTGCCAAAATTCTCAGGAATTCAAACTCACCCTACCTGAAGATGGCTGAGGAGATTGCACTTACCCATCACGAAAAGTGGGACGGTGCCGGTTATCCAAAAGGGCTAAAGGGTGAAAATATTCCGGTATCAGGGAGGATAATGAATATAGTTGACCAGTATGATGCATTGAGGAGCAGAAGGCCCTATAAACCGGTAATGGACCATGAGAGCGTTGTAAATATCCTTACTGACGGGGATGTCAAAAGCATGCCGAAACATTTTGATCCACAGGTTTTTGAGGCCTTCATGAGGTCCTCCGAAATGTTCAGGGAGATTTATGAGGCACGGAGGAATGATATTGGCTAAAGCAGGAAGTCTGAACCGGTCATCTGTATATGATATAAATCATGGGCCTTTTGCCTTTATCCTGGTATAATTAAGGTATGAGTAACTTTAAAGAAGGATGTCCCGGCAGCACAGAGATAAAGAGCCCCTTTCCAGAGGAGATAATCTGCGTTTTTTGCGGCAGTAAGGTTGAGATATGGTCAGATGAGACCGAGGCTGTGTGTGGTAAGTGTGGAAAGGTTGTTGCAAGGGAGATGAGGCCGACCTGTATTGACTGGTGTCCTGCTGCAAAGGAGTGTGTAGGGGCGGAAAAGTATGAACGGCTTATGAAAAAGAAGAAAGGCGAGTAAGGTTTCTCTTTTACAGGCAGATATCCCCTGTCTCAGGACCTCTCTTTTAACTCTCTTATTGCCTGTTTTACCTGCGGGGTATCAGAGGCATCAGGAGAGAGTTCAAGATATGCCTCAAACTCGGTAATTGCCTCCCTTGTTCTGCCCAGGTCATAAGCCAGCACAATGCCGAGATTTCTATGCGCGTAAGGGTTTTTTGGGTCATAACCCAAAGCCTTTCTGTATTCCTCTGTGGCCCTTTCAGGGTCTCCTGAATTCCTGTAGCATGTGCCCAGATCTACTCTTACGTCTACATTGTCCGGGTTTGTCTCAAGTATTTTTTTATAAACCTCTATTGCCTCCCTGAACCTGCCGCTATCCATAAGGAGGTTGCCAAGCTCGATCCAGGCATTAAGGTCGGAAGGCTTTTCACTCACGATCTCCCGTAGCTTCTTTATGTCTGAGTCAACACTGACGGGTGAATGACTGAGTCCTTCCAGTGGAGGAGTTTCGGTGGGTGTGTCAGACTTTTCTTTACAGGAAGATAAAAACAGGATGATGACAAGGATGATTAGGATAGGGAAACCCCTGTAGCGCAAACATCCTTGCGCAGAAAACGGGACAGTAAGATTTCTAAGATCATTTTTACGCATTGGCGAAATATTATAACACAGAAAATTGTATTGCGGCTATTCAGGCGGATTTCTCAATCATCCAGCCAGGAGTTTCCTTTGTTTTATTTTGTTTTGGGGTATAATTGTTATATAGAGCAGTTTCTTTGGGGGTGAGTCTTGATTCAGGGGGGGGAGAGATGAATCGGTGTTTTGCACACTGCTTATCCAGGGAAGATGCCATTTATCTTCTTGAGCTGATCCACAAAAGTCTTTCCTGTAATACAAAAGAGGAACTGGCGGAACTAATGAAGAAGCTGAAACGTCTGGTTCCGTATGACTTTGCCATTTGCCTGCTTGGTAAAAAGGAGGTTGGCGGTATGGTAAAGATCTATAATCCTGTAAACATAAACTATCCTGTTGAATGGATTGAGCTTTACTTTGAGAGAAATTTCCAGGAGATTGACCCTGTTGCCAAAGAAAACTTTACTCATTTCAGGTTGCAGAGATGGTCTGATACGTATAAAGTACATGGCCCCCCTCCGGAATTCCTCTCACTTGCTGAAGATTTTGGACTTAATGAAGGCTACACACACGGAGCGAGGAATTTCAATGCAACCGAGGGGAGTCTGTTTTCGCTGTCCGGCAAATCCATAGAACATAATAATCGCACTGATACTATATTGAAACTCATTGTGCCACACTTTCATCAGGTCCTCGTACGTATTGTAGACCAGGATAAGAGAAAGAACAGGATTACGCTTTCTCCAAGAGAAAGAGAAGTGCTCAGCTGGATAAAAGAGGGGAAAAGCACGTGGGAAATATCAATAATTCTTGGTGTGAGTGAACGAACGGTAAAGTTTCATATCTGTAATGTTATGCGAAAACTCGATGCTGTGACCAGGACGCACGCTGTTGCCATTGCAATTGAGCAACGGTTGATTGATATTGAGTAAACCATCTCATCATTTCCGGCCGTTTTACTGAACTTAATATTTCAAATTCTCGCCAGTCCATTATTACTGCCATGGCAGTAACCCCGTCAGGCATTGTTGTTGGGCTGCCTATCAATCTGTATGGAAACCCCTTTGTACAAAATAGCCTGAAGACCTTTTCTTCTGTAACTGCGTAAAGATATCGTATGCCATTTTTAATACACCAGTGATAGATGCCCTTAAAGAGAAACATGGAAATGCCGTAGGTGCCGTAATTGCCTGTAACCTTGGCATTTCTGGCTTCAGGTGCTACGCAGAGTCTCGAGATTTCCGCCCTGTTGCTTTCCTTCCTGATTTTATGTTCCGGCCCAACGAGCGATAGAAATTCCTTCTCCAGCATGAAAGGCTTTTCAGACATTATTAGTCTCAGATATGCCAATAGTCTGTTCTCTCTGTCAAGTACACCAAAGAAAACTGCATGGTTATCATATTCATCGATTTCCAGGAGTACTTCACTTTCACTTACCCACCTTAACTCCTGACAAAATATCCTGTATCGTAAGTGATGTGCCTGGATTTTCTCTCTCTCATATTCCAGGTTTTTGACAATAATATCCCCCTCGCAGATTAAGATAAAAGAGTCAACAGGGTCCCTGGTGTTGTTCCAGCTGTTGCTTTTAACCGGTACTATTTCTCCGCCCCCTCACCTTTATTGAGTATGAATGGGGGAATAAAAGTCACCTGTCCTTTTGGGCAGGTGACTTTTATGGTAAAACGTGGTATATCTTAGGGTAGCGCTGTAAAGGGGGGGCAAAAAGCATGGGGGAGGAATTTTCCATATCAAAATCTGTAGTTGTTAATGCAAGCACAGATTCGGTTTGGCGGGTTGTGGCAGATCCATTAAATGCGGCTATTTACCTTGACCCGGTAATCAGTGTTGAAAAAGTAAAAGATAATCTATATATGGTGAGAGAAGTTGCTGCCCCTGAAAAAGAGGGGAACTGGACAATGAATGAATATATGATGGAGGTAGTTGAGTATGAAGAGAAGAAGAGTCTCATGTTCCGCATTTACGTTGATTCTGTCAGACAGAAGGAGTTTGGTTTCAGGTTGGAGCCAGAGGGGAAAGAAAAGACAAATCTTACCTGTAGGATTAAGACGAACTTTGTGATGGTAAAGAACGGAGAAATCGGCAGGGAGATTGATTCAATAATAGATAAAATTGCAAAGATGGCGATGAAAAAGCCTCCCTCTCGCAGGGTTTCAAGATATGAAGGGACCTTCTAACCTGCAGTACGTTCCTGCAATTGGACTTCTATCTGGATTTTACCGTAAATAGTACAAACACAGGACTGATTTTGAGGACGAGTCTTTTGTATATACACTGTTTTTTTTCAAGGGGGATTTGCACACTTCTTGCTATCTTGCACATCACTCCTTCCCTTGTTCCATTTCTCTGATAAGGCGTGGATATCAAGGTTTCCCCCTATCAGTGAGGGGATTAAGGGAGGAGTTCCTCTTATAAAAAAATTGTGAACCAGAAGATGGAGGTTTTGAGGAAGTAAGGGCTGGAGTGTATGGCGGGGTGGACGGGACTCGAACCCGCGACCTCCGGCGTGACAGGCCGGCGTTCTAACCAACTGAACTACCACCCCTGAATCCTTAAGAAAACATTTAAGTAATATTTAAAAACGTACCAGTCAGGGTTGTCTATTGTATATGTAAAGATTTGTTTCTTGAAGCAGGTTTTGGTGGCGGGGGGAGGATTTGAACCTCCGACCTTCGGGTTATGAGCCCGACGAGCTACCAGACTGCTCTACCCCGCTGAATATTATCATATCTTAACGGGGCTTTTATTGTCAAACGATCTATCCCTTTACCACCCCCAGTGGTCTCAACTTTGCCACCTTCCTGGAAATGCCAGCCCTGTGTACCACATCCACTACATTTGATACATCTTTATATGCCTCTGACATCTCCTCGGCAAGGGTTCGTTTCCCTGCACTCATGACCACTATGCCTGCATCCTCCATCTCCCGCCATATGGCACGGCCCTTTGCCTGCTTTATCGCCTGATGTCTGGACATCACCCTGCCTGCCCCATGACAGGTGGATCCAAAAGTCTCTTCCATGGCCTTTTCAGTGCCTGTGAGGACAAAAGAGGCCCTGCCCATATCACCGGGAATCAATACAGGCTGGCCCAGCTCCCTGTAGACCTCCGGAAGCTCGGGATGCCCTGGGGGAAAGGCCCGTGTGGCCCCCTTTCTGTGGACGATGAGTCTCTTTTTAACGCCGTTGACGGTATGCTCCTCTATCTTTGCTATGTTATGGGCAACATCATAGACGAGTTTCAGCCCCAGCTCTTCCGGGGATGCCGACATTACCTTCATCAGTGCCTCTCTCGTCCAGTGCATTATGCACTGTCTGTTGGCCCATGCATAATTTGCTGCGGCCTTCATTGCTGCAAGATAATCCCGTGCCTCCGGACTTTTTACAGGCGCACAGGCAAGCTCCTTGTCCGGCAATGTTATGCCATACTTCCCGACAGCCCTCTCCATTACCTCGAGATAATCCGTGCAGACCTGATGTCCAAACCCCCTTGAACCGGTGTGGATCATTATTGTTATCTGCTCTGGAAATAGTCCGAGAATATTGGCAGCCTTTTCATCGTATATCTCTGCCACGTACTGTATTTCAAGGAAGTGATTTCCGGACCCCAGGGTCCCCTGCTGTGCCCTGCCGCGTTCGAATGCCCTGTCACTTATCAGAGACGGGTCTGCGCCCTCCATGGCCCCTCCGGATTCAGTCCTTTCAAGGTCTTCTTCCCTGCCATAGCCCCGTTCAACAGCCCAGCGGGCCCCCTTCAGGAGGAGCGATTTTTGATCCTCCTTTGTCAGCCTGAGTTTGCCCTTTGAGCCGACTCCTGAAGGGACTTCATTGTAGAGCTTCACGACAAGGTCCTTCATTCCGGGGAGGACCTCCTCGCGTGTCAGGTTGCTCCTCAGCAGACGGACCCCGCAGTTTATGTCATAACCTACCCCTCCAGGTGATATAATCCCGTTCTCAAGGTCAAAGGCCGCAACCCCGCCGATTGCAAAGCCGTATCCTGTGTGTATGTCCGGCATTGCAAGGGATTTCTTTACTATGCCCGGAAGCGTGGCCACATTGGCGACCTGTTTTATTGCCCCTTCTTCAAGGAATGCCTCAAGCTCCTTATCAACATAGATTATGCCACCCACGCGCATCCCGTCAGTATATCCTTTGGGGACCTCAAGACGGGTTTCGTCTATTCTTTTCAGTCCTTCTGCCATATAATCACTCCTGTTTATGTAAGGATGTTACTGCAGTCATTGGTCTTTCCGGCAATAAAGGGATTCAATCAAGTGAAGGGAGCGGTATGATAGAGTCTGAACGGTTTTTTTCGCTGAAAGCGAAAACCTCGGAGACAGGCAGTATGCCTGTCGAGAATGAGTGAAGACTCTATCATACCGCTCCCGGCAACTATTGTAATAATTCTATATGTCAAGAACCACCTCGGCAGTCCAGATACCATCTTTTTCTTCAATCCTGAGGTTGTGGTATGTGGCAGCTTTTACAAGAAGCCCCCTTTCGTGTCTCTCAGGGTCAAATTCCTCACCTTTTATTCCTGCCTCAACCCTGTTTTCGTTGATGTTTTTAATCCCGACTTCCTTGCCAATAAAACCGTAGGTATCAAACCGGAAGATTAATTCATTGAGCCATCCGACAAGGAGACCATCAAGTGATTCCCTGCTGACCTTTATATCAACCGACTCTGCGGGCTCAACGCCTGAGAGGTCAGTGATAAGACTGTAAAGACCGAGCGCGCTGTTGATAAAGAGTTCTTCGAGACTCCGGCCATAGACCCTGAGGCCCACATCTCCGGATATATCAAGAATTTCAAACCCTCTGTTCATGGAACCCTGTTTAACTTTTTTAGAATCTACCCACATATTAACACTGACCTTTAAAGATGTCAATCGGGAATCTCTTCCTGCTGCAAACAGAATCCTTCACATGCTATTATATTTCATGCCCTGTTTTGTTGTACACGAACATCACTCAAGGCGCCTTCATTATGACTTCAGACTTGAGATGGCCGGAGTGCTGAAGTCCTGGGCAGTCCCAAAGGGGCCTTCAATGTGTCCAAAGGACAAGAGACTCGCAATAATGGTTGATGACCATCCGCTTGAGTACGGAACATTTGAGGGTATAATCCCTGAAGGTCATTATGGCGCAGGGCCTGTACTCATATGGGATTCGGGTGAGTATGAGCTTGTTGGTGGGAGTCTGGAGGAGGGGCGGCTGGAGTTTATCCTTAAGGGGAGAAAACTGAGAGGAAACTTTGTCCTGACAAGACTGAAGGGGCGGGAGAATCAGTGGCTCCTGATAAAGAAAAAGGACGAATATGCCCTCTCCGTATATGTTGTGAAGCCTGAACTTACAAAGGAGCGGCTGGAGAGATTGAAAGAGAAGATACCACCGTGTGAGACGGAGTGATGGAGGATTGGAGTGATTCCCGAACTTCTCAGTTCTTTTTATGCGCAGATATTGCTTCGGCGATCCCGGCAAACTCTTCCATGCTCAGGGTTTCAGGTCTCCTTCGAGGGTCTATCCCTGCAGCAGACAGGATATCCTTTATATCTTCAGCCAGGGGTTTTAAAGAGTTCGAGAGGGTCTTTCTCCTCTGCGAGAATGCTGTCTTGATTACCCTGAAGAATAGCCTTTCATCGGGGACAGAGATGCGCGGTTCAGCTAATATCCTGAGATGAACCACGGCAGAGTCTACCTTCGGTGGAGGTTTAAATGCCTCTTTCGGTATGAAAAAGGCTATGTTGGTATCAGCATAATACTGGACCATGAGTGAGAGCACCCCGTAATCCTTTCCGCCCGGCGGGGCTACTATCCTTTCCGCCACCTCTTTTTGAACTGTAAGGGTTGCAGATATAAGCCTGTCCCTGTGGGCAAGGAGCCTGAAGATTATCGGTGTTGTTATGTAGTAGGGGATATTGGCCACCACCTTAAAAGGGGGGAGCGTGTGATAGGGGTATTTCAGGGCATCAACACAGAAGAGATTTATGTTCCTTATTGCCGAGACCTTTTTTTTAAGATGTTCGCAGAGATATGGGTCAAGCTCTATGGCCACAACCTCTCTTGCTTCTTCAGATAACATGAGGGTGAGGATACCCTTGCCGGGGCCTATCTCTACCACTGTGTCCTCAGGTGCGAGGTCTGCAGCCTCAATCAGTCTCTTTAGTATGGCTGTGTCAAAGAGATAATGTTGTCCGAGTTTGCGTTTCAGGATAACTCCTTAAATTCTTGAATTAATATGCCCTACATTATACCTTATACATTAAAAAACGGGCCTTCTATTTCGATTTGACACCATTTGTATCAAACTGATATTATTCAAATCACTTGCTTGGCTTGCAGTCATAGCAAAAAATCAAAATTTAACTGAGGAATTCACGGAGAAAAAACAGTGACAAAAAAAGGGAAACTATGGGTGTAGGGGATATACTAAAAGAAAGCCTTGGACTAACCAGGAAGCATACCATCGTAATTGTGCCTCCTGTGCTCGTCTCTTTTTTCATTGGTTGTCTCTCGATCGTGGTAATCGGAATGCAAATGACGGCAATGGAGCCTGATGCTGTGGGTGAACTCGGGAAAGGGATGACAGACCTTATATTGGCAAAATCAGTCCTGTCCGTAGTGGGATGGATATTTTACAGTTTTGCTCAGGGGATGGTAGCCTCCATGATGGTTGAGTTGGAAGACAAAGGAGAGACGTCACTCGGTTCCGGGTTTGGCCGTGCCAACGAAATGATCGTCAGCCTTATGGTTGCCGGGTTTGTTCTTGGTGTTCTGTTGCTTCTGGGATTTATGTTATTTATTATTCCGGGATTAATTGTTGCGTTTGTTTTCAGCTTCACTTTTGTGGTTATAATGCTTGAAAAAAGAGGCCCTATTGATGCGATGAAGAGGAGTGTTCAGATTGTAAGGAGCAACCTCTCCGTTACCTTCAAGCTATTTGCTGCCATTATAGGAATAGGGTTTCTTCTGATGGTTTCCAGCGTGATATTAAGCAAGCTGTCTCTTATAGGGCTTTTGGCATCAATGGCCCTTACCGGCGCTTATATGGGATATACCTACGTGGTTTTTATAAAGACTTATCAGAAGTTTAAAGAAGAGGGGGCAGGTTTTCCCCGCGGTTAGTCTTTAGGGGATAGGGGAGGGAATATTACCATGCAGGAGATAATTAAAAGTCTTGTACAGAAAAACAATACAAAGATATTCATGATCGTCCTTGACGGGCTTGGGGGCCTTCCTTTTGATGGACGTACCGAACTCGAGACTGCAAGGATTCCCAATCTTGATGCCCTTGCAAAGACCTCAGCAACAGGGTTGCATGTGCCGGTTGCGTATGGCATTACTCCAGGGAGTGGCCCTGGACATCTCGGTATCTTTGGTTATGATCCTTTTGATTGGCAGATAGGCAGGGGAGTGCTTGAAGCTCTTGGTCTCGGTGTTGAACTGAAGAGTACGGATGTCGCAGTGAGGTGTAATTATGCCACTATCCAGGAGGGACTGATAAAGGACAGAAGGGCCGGCAGGATACCCACTGAGAGAGGCAGAAAATTAACGGAGAGACTGCAGAAGGAGATAAAGCAGATAGACGAGGCAGAAATTATCTTCACTCACGGGGTGGACTACAGGTTTGCCGTGGTTTTTCGATTCCCGGAACCGCTTGAGGAAGGTTCAGCCGAGGTTAGTGATACCGACCCCCAGAAGGCCGGCAAACCCCCGCTGAAGCCGGTGCCTGCAAACCACCAGTCTGACAGGGTAGCGAGGATTGCAGAGAAACTTGTCGAGAGGGCGAGGGAAATACTCAAGGACGAAGATGCTGCAAACTTTATACTTATGAGGGGAATTGCACAGGTGCCGTCAATTCCAACCTTTGAAGAGGTTTTCGGCCTTAAGTCCCTTGCAATTGCCATATATCCCATGTACCGGGGGCTGGCAAGGCTTATAGGTATGGAAACACCCCCTGTTAATGGCGACATAAAAGAAGAGATAGAATTTATGAAGGAGAATCTTGAGGATTATGACTTCTTTTTCGTTCATGTAAAGAAGGTGGATTCATATGGAGAGGATGGAGATTTCGAGGGAAAGGCAGGGAAGCTTGAGGATTTTGATGCCTTTCTTCCCGGCATACTTGAGCTGAAACCGGATGTCCTGATTATCACAGGAGACCACTCAACCCCATCCGTAATGAAGTCACACAGCTGGCACCCTGTGCCGGTAATTTTAAATTCCCCCTATGTCTTTGGCGGACTGAGCCAGGCATTTACCGAGAGGGAATGCCTCAGGGGAGAGCTTGGAATATTCCCTGCCATCCAGATCCTTCCCCTTGCACTCGCCAATACGGGCAGACTCAAAAAGTTCGGTGCTTAAAGGGGAACGAAGATTGAGTATAGATTCCCGCAGAGAGCAATGAGTTCTTCAATAGACAATCGTCAATCATTCATCGATACCCACTGTCACCTTGAGATGCCCGATTTCGACCCTGACAGGGATGAGGTTATAGCAAGGGCCAGGGATGCTGAAATAGCGGCTATTATTAGCATCGGCTCTGACCTCAGGGGCTCGGAAGGGGCAGTGAGGCTTGCAGGGGAATACGACTTTATATATGCAGCAGTCGGTATCCATCCCCATGATGCAAAGGACTACACCTCCGATACAGCAGACAAGATAAGAATATGGTCAGGGGAGAAGAAGGTTGTTGCAATTGGTGAAACCGGGCTTGATTACCACTACGACCACTCACCACGGGATGTGCAGCGGGAGGTCTTTGAGAGACATCTCGAACTTGCCCTGGAACTTAATCTTCCTGTGATTGTCCATTGCAGGGAGGCAAAGGCTGATACGTTGAATATCCTCTCCGGTTCTGGTATCAGCCGCGGTGTCCTTCACTGTTTCTCCGGGGATATGGATATGGCGGAAAAGGTGATGGCAATGGGTTTGTATATCTCTTTTGCAGGTACGGTAACGTTTAAAAACGCTAAAAAACTTCAGGAGACAGCGGCAGGCATACCTGATGAGTACCTGCTTATTGAGACTGATGCCCCCTATCTCTCACCGGTTCCGTTGAGGGGCAGGAGAAATGAGCCTTCCTTTCTGTTGCATACGGCCCGGAAGCTTGCTGAACTCAGGGATGTGGATGTTGAGGATATTGCAAGGATAACCACCCTGAATGCAGGGAGACTCTTCGGGATAGGTGGGGGGGCTCCTGAGGGAAAGATTGCCTACAGGATCAGGGACTCCCTTTATCTTAATATCACCAACCGTTGCACGAATGCGTGCTCCTTCTGTATCAGGTTTCATTCCGACTATGTAAAAGGACATAACCTCAGGCTTGACCATGAGCCCGGGATTGAGGAACTGAAGGAGGCAATAGGTGATCCTTCAGCTTATAAAGAGGTGGTATTCTGCGGATATGGCGAACCTCTGATGCGTCTTGATCTGGTCAAGGCCCTGGCCAGTTGGATAAAGGACAACGGCGGCAGGGTGAGGATAAATACCAACGGGCAGGGTAATCTGATCCATGGCAGAAATATTTTACCGGAACTTCAGGGAGTTGTTGATTCCATATCCATAAGTCTTGATGCGCAGGATGAGAAGACCTACAAAACTATTTGCAGACCCTTTTTAAAGGGTGCCTACAAGAGTGTTGTCGCTTTTATAAAGGAGGCCGGAAAATATATACCGGATGTAACTGTTACGGTTGTTGATGCGCCGGGGGTAGATGTGGAGAGGTGTAAGGAGATTGCGAGGGAATTAAATGTGAGATTCAGGCTCAGGCGGTATAATCTCGTGGGTTAATCTAACCCACGAGATACAGGCCTGAACAACTTTTGGATCAAACTGTTTGCCTGCACAGGTTGTGATCTCCCCGACGGTCTCTTCAATAGTCTTCTTTTTTCTGTAGGGCCGGTCGGACATCATGGCATCAAAGGCATCAGCTACTGCTAAAATTCTTGCCATAAGCGGTATCTCCTCTCCGCAAAGACCATGAATGCCTGTTCCGTCGTAATGCTCATGGTGGTACCTTATACATTCGATGACCTCTTTAAAGCTGCTGAGCCCTGAAAGTATCTCTGCTCCAACTATTGGATGGCGCCTGATTTCAGACCACTCTGCTTTGTTTAACTTGCCGTTTTTGTTTAATATCTCCTTGGGAGTGGCAATCTTTCCGATATCATGCAAAAGGCTGCTGACCCTCAGTTTTTCGATCTCCTGACCATCAAGATCGAGCAGTTCAGCAATTGACAGCGCATAACGTGTCACCCTTTCGGTATGTCCTGCAGTCCACAGGGATGATGCCTCAAGGGCCTTTACAAATGACCTGATGGTCTCTATCAGGAATACCTGCATTTCCTGTGTGAGAAGGGCGTTCTCAATAAAAAGGGCTGCCTGGGAGGCAATAGTGGTCAGTAACTTTATATCTCCTGAATAGAATTCCCTGCCGTCTGTCTTGTCAGCCACCATAAGGACGCCGATGATCTGTTTTTTACCGGCCAGAGGGGTTATGAGAAGTGAGTTGCATTTGATTTTGTTCAGTCTTTCTTCGTGGGTATTGTGGTTACATACAGCAATTGCCTTGTTTGAACGAATTGCTCTCCACAGAATATTGTTCCCTTTCTTGAAGGCCGTGTCCGCATCCCAGTCACCGATATATGCCTGTGTATACAATTCTCCGGAATCTTCATTCAGAAATAGTACGACTCCGGTTCTAACACTTAGTGATGATGCGGCCTTTTTTAAAAGCAGATAACAGATTCCATCGACCCCGAGCCCTGAAAATTCCTCGGAAAGCATGTAGAGGAGGGATAATTCCTCATAGGTATCGCTTAATTCGGTTACCGTGGCCTTCAGGTCTTCTTTAAGCCTATCTGTTTCCAAGTTGTTCAAGTACCAACTCCAAAAGGATTCGGGGGCTGAAAGGTTTTGTTATGTAGCGGTCAACTCCGCACTTGATTCCCAACTTTTCATCATCCTCCTGTCCTTTTGCCGTTAACATGAAAACCGGTATGTTTGCAAGGTCAGGGTCGGTCTTTATTGTTTTGCAGATGCTTATCCCGCTGATCTCCGGCATCATCCAGTCAAGGATGATCAAGTCGGGCATCTCCCTGCGTATTACATCAACAGCGTTTTTGCTCTCCCTGAGAGTAACAACCTCGAGCCCTCCACGTCTCAACTTGTCCTCTATCATCATCAATATAAAGGGTTCATCATCAATTACCATCACTTTAGGCATCTTTCATTCTCCTGTAAGGCAGGGTGATAATAACGCTTGTTCCTTTATTTAATCTACTCCTGATATCGATGTTTCCGTGGTGTATCCTTACTATCTCTTTACAAAGGGCAAGCCCGAGTCCGGTGCCTTTGGTCCTTTCTCCGTGTGCTCCCCTGTAGAAGTGTTTACTCAGGTTTGCAATATCATTCTCGGGAATGCCCCATCCCGTGTCAGACACTTCCAGTATAACATATTCACCGGAATATCTTACTCTCAGATTTATGTAACAGCCAGGGTCAGAGTACTTGATGGCATTATCAAGGAGATTGAGAAGGAGTTGTCTCAGTTTTTCCCTGTCACCATAAAACCCTTTTATGTCAGGGTCTACCTCGGTCAAGAGGGAAATGTTCTTGTTTGCGACGGGGGTATTAAGAACTCTCTTTATGGATTCAACAATTTCTGAAAAATCAATAATACTGAATCTTATGGGTTCTTTACCGCTTTCAATTTTTGAAATACTCAGCAGGTCTGAAACCATCTCAGTGAGTCTCATCCCTTCTTCATAAATGGTCAAAAGATATTCCCGGGCTCTCGCACCTGCAATCTCTCCATCCATGAGCATTTCAGTTAATCCAACAATTGCCGACAGGGGAGTCCTGAACTCATGGGAGACGGAACGAATAATGTCTGTCTTCATCCTGTCTATCTCTTTTTCTCTGGTAATATCCCTGAAGACCTGTACTGCCCCGTAAATCCTGTTGGCAGAATCCATGAGAGGAAGTGAGCTTACATGGATTACATTTCCTTTCCCTTTTTCCGGTATAAACTCTGCTGATGCCGTCTCTCCTTTGAGAGACTTTACTATAGGGCACGCATTCCCTTCTATGGGCTCACTGAAAATCTCCGTGTAGTCCCTTCCAACAAGATTGGTGGCCGGTATCCCCAATATTCTCTCTGCAGAACGGTTCACTGATATAATCACTCCATTGGTATCTACAGTGCAGACACCTTCAGACATGGTGTTCAGAATAGCTTCAGCCAGACCATGGTCAATTCTCCTCTTTTCATAAATCTGGCTCCTCTCAAGGGCTACTCCGAAGATGCTTGAAATGATGCGGAGAAAATGTATTTCATCATCACGATACTCCCGTGATGTCCTGGTCATGGCTGTAAAGACTCCAAGGACATTTTCTCCAACTACTACAGGCATTGACAATGCCGACCTGAATCCCAGGCTCTTGAGGTCTTCTGTAAAAAGGAAACGCTCATCAGTATTTATATCATAAACACTTATGTGTGTGCCTTTGGCAGTAGCATAAGTCTCTGTTGATGGTACATCCATTTTAAGTGTGGCGGTTTGTGGTTGCATCCCGTCAAAATATCTGAGGACAAGTGAGTTGTTGTCTCTTTTTTCCCAGAAGAATATCGCATCAGAGGCGAGAAACTCCTTTATCAGAGAGGATGTGCAATGGATGACCTCATCCATATCTCTTGCAGATGTGAGTTCCGAGGATAACTCAAGGAGGTCCCGCTGTTCCTGAAAGCGGCGGTTTTTCTGAGTCTCAAACATCTCTTTCATCTTTTCGTAAAACCTGATATTTTCAAGGGCCAGTCCGGTCATCTCACCAACCGCTCTCAACAGCCGCTCCTCTTCCATGGTAAAAAAGTGCTCTTTGGACTTAAAGAGGCAATAGACACCAAGCACGCGGTCTTTACCTTTTACAGGGATGCAACAGTAGCCCTTTATGCCCGTATCTTTAAATGCAGATAGGGTGATTCTGCTGTCAGAACTCAGGTCTGAGGATGTCATTACCTCACCTGTTACAGCGACTCTTCCAGGTATATCATCACCAAGTTTTATCCTGACAGCGGTTGAAGTGCATTGCTCAGCGATTCCCATGTGACAGGAACATACAAGCGTGCGGGTCTCCTCGTCGAGAATGAATATACAGCCGCCATCCATATCGAGAGCCCCTCTGAGTCTGTCAAGCACATTAGAGAAAATCTCCTCCGCCTTTAGGGATTGATTTATAATAGAGGCGATGGAATTCAGGAGGACGAGTTCCCTGTTTCTCCTGTTAATCTCATCCATGTGCTTCACACGTTCTGTTACGTCTCTCATGATTTCGAGTGCCTCAACGACCTTGCCTTCAGAATTCCTGACAGGAGAGGCTATGACTTCTACATAACACTTGCTTCCCCCCTCGTCATAATGTTCATGGATGGTTCTCCAGGTTCCACCATTGGTAAAGACCCCCTGAATAGGACAGTCCTCACCTTCCATCCAGCAGGGTCTGGAAGAATTGTGAGTGATTTCATGACATTTTTTTTCGGTAATGTTATTTCCATACCTGGTGAGGGCAGCAACATTGGCCTTCAGTATCCTGTAATCGTTATTGATAATCAGTATCGAGTCTTCAATACTATTCATTATCGTTTCGAGATAGTCTCTTGATTCCTTAAGTTCCTTTACCAGTTTGGTTTGCTCCCTGAAGTCTTTTATAATTCCTATCTTGCCGACGACCTCGCCATCCCTGATTATGGGAGCGCCAGTTATAAGTACGGGTATCTGAGAGCCATTTTTGGCAATAATGTTAATCTCATAAGTGGAATGCTCTCCCTTGTGTCTCTTCAGGCCGAGTTCCTTTTTCATTATCATTGCATTTTCCGTGTCGAGAAAATCATATATTGATGATCCGATCACCTGATTGCGCTCATAACCGAACATCTTTGTAAAGGCCGGGTTTATGTCAACTATTATATCGTTTAAATCGACCACCCACAGTGCATCCATCATTGTCTTGACATAGGTATCCTTGTTCTGTAATTCTTCCGTCTTGGTCTTGAGATTTGTTAACATTTCATTGAATATCGTTGTGACCTCGCCGAGTTCGTCCGCCGAATAGACAGGTATTTTTACGTCAAGATTTCCCCCCTTTACGGCTTCTGCACCGGCATAAAGGGCCTTGATGGGTTTAAGAAACCTCCTTGAAGAAAAGATGGAAAGTATAAAGGCAAGGAAAAAGGCATAAAAGGAGATGCTCATAAGGTGCGTGAATATCTCTTTAAAGAATTCATCCTGAATAGCACGGGTATCCTTGAGCTTGCCTTTCTCTACAAGAACCTCTACATTTGCAAACATCCCTTTCAGGTCTTTACGCAAAGAGAAGGAAAGGGGCAGTATAAGGGCAATTGAGAAGATGAGGAAGTTTATAAGGAATCTATATATGAGCTTTGTCTTAAACATTATATTAAGTAGAAGAGGAGGAATTGGGCTACTAAAATGATAATAATCGATAAGACCACGATTATGAGTGGTTTAATCCCTTCCTCTGTAATAGATTCGAAATCCACCGACAGTCCGATTGCGGCCAGTGCGGTAGCGAGGGAAAAACGGCTGATGGGTGCAGAGATGTCTGAGAGCCAGCCGAGCTTGAAGATGTTTACCACAACGGCAAGGAGGACAAAGACGGCTATGAACCAGGGGATATAGATGCGCCTGTCTTCTTTCCTGGAGAGGAAGACGGTCAGGGTTACAAGGAAGACGAGAAAAGACATTCTGAGGAGTTTATACTTGAGGGCTGTTGTTACACATTCGCTCCCGTATGTGGATGCCGCTACCTTTATCTGTCCGATCATCGGCAGCGTTGTGCCGGTAATAAAGGCAAATTCCTTCACCCCTATATCAAAGAAGTTTGCAAATATAGGATAGGCTATCATCCCAAAAAGACCGTAGATCATCACGACAATCAGAGAGATGGAAGTCTCTTCACTGTCTGATTTTATCAGGGGGGAGACAATTGCAATTGCTGATGCCCCGCAGATTGACATGCCCGTGGCAAGCAGTATCCGGATATTTTTTCTTACCCCAAACCATTTTGAGATGAAGTAGACAAGGGTAAATATTGCAACAAAAGTGGGAAAGACCAGAGGGGTCATGGCAGGGTCAATCTCTCTTATCGAGAGCTGTGCCCCATAAAGGGCTATCCCAACAGGGAGGAATATCTTGATTGCGAGATTAATTCCGTCATTCAGAAAGTTTCTGTCCTCCAGGATGTTGGAGAATAACATTCCAAGGATTATCGAGATTGCCAGGGCATCAAAAGTGGGATGAATATAGGAGAGAATAAAGGCAATAACAGCAATAACGAGAGATATTATCAGACCAGACAGTTTCTTTACCATTACTTTAAACTTACCATAAAGGATCTTTTTTTTCAAGCTGACATTAGTATATCTCTTCAATAGCGCAGCTCTTTTTTACAGAAATTCTTTTTTGCCTTAAAGTACCGCAGTAGCCGGAGCCCAAAATGAGTTATAATATTTTGATGGCAAGAGGGTTAATCATCATAGGTCTTTTGGGTGTGTTGGCAGGTGTCTTCTCAGGGGTTGTCTTTTGGAGCCTCTCTGACCTGCCAAAGATTGAGGCCCTTGAGGAGTATAACCCTATTGAGGCATCAAAAGTCTATTCCTCCTCAGGTGACGTTATTGCCGAGTATTATGTTGAGAGGCGTACCTTTGTCCCGTTTTACAGAATCCCGGGGTATGTGAGGAATGCATTTGTGGCAATTGAGGATGAGAGGTTTTACAGTCATCATGGTATTGATTTGATCGGTATAGCAAGGGCCCTGGTTTATGACATCAAGGCAGGCAGGATTGTTCAGGGTGGCAGCACTATAACGCAACAGCTTGCAAAACTGCTCTTTCTCAAGCCCGAGAGGAATATTTCAAGAAAGATAAAGGAGGCGGCACTATCCATACAGATTGAGAAGAGGTATACAAAGGACGAAATAATGGGGCTTTACCTGAACCAGGCATATTTCGGCACCAAGGCATACGGAATTGAGGCTGCATCCCATACGTATTTTAATAAATCCACGGAAGAGCTGACACTTGCAGAGGCTGCCCTTCTGGCAGCCATCCCGAGGGCGCCTTCATATTACTCGCCATTCAAGAATCCGGAGAAGGCACTTAAGAGGCGGAACCTTGTTCTCAGAAAGATGTTAAGCCTTGGATATATAACTGAAGAGGAGTATAATGCGGCAATAGAAGAACCCCTGCCCGACAAGGTACACAGGAGACGTTACAAGGCCCCGTATTTTATTGAGTATCTGAGGGATATACTTGAACGCAGATACTCGGACAGTCTCTACACTGCGGGTCTGAGGATATATTCAACCCTTGACATGCATATGCAGGAGGTTGCAGAGAAGGCCGTAACCAAAGGTGTGCAGGCACTTGACAAGAGGATTGACCCTGGAGTGCAGGCTGCCCTGCTTGCCGTGGATCTGGAGACAGGAGAGGTCAAGGCTATGGTGGGGGGGACGGACTTCTGGCAGACCCAGTTCAACAGGGTAACCCAGGCATACAGACAACCCGGCTCTGCATTCAAACCGTTTGTATACCTGGCAGCACTGGAGAAGGGGTTTATCCCTGAAGACGTGATTGTGGATACCGAGGTGGGGTATCCAACCCCGGATAACAAGGATGTCTGGTCTCCGCGGAATTATGAAAAACAATATAATGGCGAGGTAACGCTCAGATATGCACTCGCACACAGTCTGAACTCGGCAACAGTATGTCTTGCTGATACGATAGGGATTAGAAGTGTTGTCAGGACGGCAAGGGAGGTAGGGATACGCCGTAAGGTCAAACCCTACCTTTCATCGGCAATCGGGGCATCAGAGGCGACACTTAAGGATATGGTCTATGGTTATGCAACCCTTGCACGGGGGTACAGGCTGAAACCACTCTTTATCGACAGGGTTACAGACCGAGACGGGCTGACCCTGGAGGAGAATTACCCGGGGGCCGACAGGGTCATTGATGAGGCAGTGGTGGATGAAATCAGGGATATGCTCCGCTCCGTTATCCTTCAGGGTACCGGAAGGATGGCGAGGGTAATCAAGCGGCCTGTTTATGGAAAGACAGGTACAACCAATGACTACACCGATGCATGGTTTGTCGGTTTTGATGACAGGGTGGCCGTGGGAGTATGGGTTGGAAGGGATGACCATACCCCTATCGGTGACAAGGAGACAGGGGCAAGGGCGGCCCTTCCGATATGGATAGATTTTATGAAGAACTACCGATGACGCGTTAATTCTTTTCAGATTTCTGGTTTGTCGGCCCCCTGAATCGTGGTATGGGCAGGTATTCAACCGATGGTTGCTGTCTTACGGGTTGCGGATAGAGGCTCATCAACTGGTAGAATTCAGGGGGAATTTTGTTGCTCACATTAAGGCCGAGTGTATTTACCTCTTCATATGTTATGGGATAGTCATGTGTCCACCTGCCTTCTGAAAGGATTGTTGCAAGTTCTTCGGCCTTGTCAGGAGGATACTTGCCTTCGAGAAGTGAACCGACCTGTTTCTTCAACTGTTTCATCGCCTTTTTCCCGATATCTGCAAGCAGCCACGTCCTGTCATCAATCTCCGAGAGAGGCTTTGTCTCAACCAGCTTAACAAGAGATGCTGCAGGATACTCGCCAATCTGGGGATCGACAGGGCCAAGGACTGCGTGCTCTCCCATCACTATCTCATCAGCAGAGAGGGCTATAAGAGTGCCTCCGGACATTGCATAATGGGGCACAAATACCGTTACCTTTCCACGATGCCTTTTTATTGCATGAGCAATCTGGTAGGATGCAAGCACAAGCCCCCCGGGTGTATGAAGTACCAGATCAAGGGGCATCTCGGGGTCGGTCATATGGATGGCCCTGATTACCTCCTCGGAGTCATTGATATTGATATACCTGAGGATGGGAAAGCCGAGGAGGCTCATTGTCTCCTGCCTGTGTGCAAGCAGGATTACCCTTGAACTGCGTTTTTTCTCGATTTTGGCAATAAGCTTCTGTCTCGATGCCTCAAGGAGCCGCTGTTTAAGGACAGGCTGAAGTGCGGTAAGCATAAAGAAGAGCCAGAATATGCTGAATATGTCGACGTTCATATACCCTCCTTTGGGTCTTTTTTATTTATAGAGATTGGAATATATCTCGTCAGGAAAATATCTGCGATAAGAGCGCTTCTTCTTCCTGAAGACGGGTAAGAGCACGATGCCTGCAATAAAGCCCCCGATATGCGCCCACCACGCTATCCCCCCGCCGGTTTTAGGTGTAAGCAGGGAGAACGTACCTGAAAATACCTGTGATGCGAACCAGACACCGAGATACAGGAAGGCCGGTATTTCGATGAAGAACGGCAGAAAGAAGATCGGTATCAGCGTAATAACCCGTGCAGTGGGAAACATTACAAAGTAAGCACCCATTACACCTGCAATTGCACCTGAGGCGCCAATAGCCGGAACGGTTGAGTGCATATCAAAGATAAAGTATGTAATGCTGGCTGCAATACCTGAGAGCAGATAGAATACAAGGAATCTGCCATGGCCCATTCTGTCCTCTACGTTATCGCCAAAGAGATAGAGCATCCACATGTTACCTATAATATGTATCCAACCACCGTGGAGGAACATGTTTGTTATAAAAGGCCAGTAGTCGTCGAGGGGGAGTCCAAACAGAACCGCCCAATCCGGATGGGAATACCTTGCAGGTACTACGCCGAAGAGATAGAAGAGTTGTTTGAGACTGTCTTCGGGAAGGGATATTTCGAAAAGAAAGACTATCCCATTTATCAGGATTATCATCCATGTAATATACGGGAATTCCCTGCGCGGTACTGTATCCTTGACCGGAAACATAAAACCCTGACAACCCCCCTGCTCAATGATACTGGAAATGAATACGGCAATGGATTATTTATAAATGGCTTTTCAATTTATGATATAAGTATAATATATTTTAACAACAAACGGTGAATTTTTCAGGCTACCGGCCAGGGAGGTTTAAAATATCCCACTTGATTATTGATGGGTATAATCTCATCGGAATACAGCACAGGGATCTTGAGTCCGAGAGGAACGAACTCGTCAAAAGGCTGATTAGATACAGGGGAGTTCTGGGGCATGATATAACCGTAGTCTTTGATGGTCATGGCGGCGTTTCATCCAGGGAGACGGTAAGGGTCGATGGCGGAGTCAGGATAATATTTTCGAGGATAGCGAAGAAGGCGGATGATGTGATAAAGGAGATGCTTGTCAGGGAGAAGAAGTTCTTTATCGTGGTCAGCTCGGACAGGGATGTGGCTGATTTTACCTGGGCTCATGGGTCTGTGCCGGTTGGTTCCGCTGATTTCCTCGGAAAGCTCAGTCGTGCGTTAAGAGAGAAAGAGTTTGCAGGTGGTGAAGATATGATGGATGAATTAACAGGGAAGATGCCTGGTGATGAAGATGAAGAAGATGAGTGGTCAGTCAGGAAGGGCTCTTCACACAGACTCTCAAAACGTCAGAAGGCCGTAACGAGGGCCTTGAACAAGTTGTAATGGGGCTGAATTCCGGCAGGGTAAGGCCTGCAGACGCTATTACTGTAATCTTTGTCGCGCTCTTTGCCCTGTTGACCGTGATTTATTATGGCTCTATTGAATCTGCCGATAAACTGCTTGTTACATATATCTCGTTGCTCTCCATTCAATTGATCCTTATCTGGTATTCTCCTGAACGCGGGTTCTGGAAATTATTTCATGACATTGTCTTTCCAGTGATAGCCGTATTTCTTGTATTTGACAGCATGACAGAGCTCGTGCCGGGCGTAAACCCCGGGGACATTGATTACCTGCTCATACGGGCGGATTACTGGTTGTTGGGGGGCTACCCCACGGTCTGGCTTGAAAGGGTGGTGAATCCCTATCTTACGGAGATACTGCAGTTGGCCTATACAAGTTATTATTTTCTTCCGGTTATTCTCGGGATCGTCCTCAGGATAAAGAAGAAAGAGACCGAGTTTAATGACGGTCTGGTCTTTATACTCCTCTGCTTTTATCTGTCCTACGTCGGATACGTACTCTTTCCTGCCCTTGGCCCGAGGTATACCATGAACCACCTCCAGTCAATTCCCCTTGAGGGTAAGCTGCTTTTTGAGAAGATATACGGCATACTCAATAGTATTGAAGGTATAAAGAGGGACGCCTTTCCAAGTGGTCACACAGCAATAACCCTGGTGGTTCTGCACCTTGCATTCCGTTATGAAAAGAGGCTTTTTTATATCTACCTGCCGATAACTCTCCTCCTCTTGTTTGCTACTGTCTATTGCCGCTATCACTATGTTGTGGATGTACTGGGGGGTATTGTACTATATGTGATAACCATGATAGCCGGGCAATGGTTTATCAGGCCCTTCCGTAAATTCAGTTAATTCCCTGCATTGTTTTACATCTTTGCATGGTTCAGGTTAATATATATGTCCGTGTTTATTTGAAGATGTACAATTTGTCATTCAAATGAGGAGCAAACAGGTTTAGCATAATGGAAGAACGAATTCAAAAGATACTCGCAAAAATGGGCATTGCCTCAAGGCGCAAGGCGGAAGAACTCATCCTCGAGGGCAGGGTGGTTGTAAACGGAAAGACAGCCGTCCTCGGGATGAAGGCGGACCCTGAAAGGGACCATATCAGGGTTGACGGCAAGCTTTTGCGCGGGTCTGAGCCAAAGGTCTACATCATACTTAACAAACCTCCCGGTGTTCTTACAACCCTTGAGGACCCCGAAGGCAGGCCGACTGTACAGCAACTTCTCGGAAAGCTGAAGTTCAGGGTATACCCTGTTGGAAGGCTTGATTTCAATTCAGAGGGCCTGCTGCTGCTGACAAATGACGGAGACCTTGCTTACAGGATAATCCATCCTTCCCACAAGATACCCAAGACGTATCTTGTAAAGGTAAAAGGGGTGATAGAGGAGAAAGACATCAGTAAGCTGCACAAGGGCATAATGCTTGATGACGGCATGACTGCACCCGCAAAGATAAAGAGGGTCCGGGCGCCCAGGGCAGAGAAGAACTCATGGCTTGAAGTAACGATTTACGAAGGCAGGAAGAGGCAGATAAGGAGGATGTTTGAGCGGGTGGGGCATACTGTGCTGAAACTCAGGAGGATCAGGATTGATGGTCTTGGTCTTGGAGATCTCAGGACAGGACAGTGGAGATATCTGGATGAGGTTGAGGTGAAGAAACTGAAGAAAAGCCTTAAAATGTAAAGTGAAAACCGAATCCAGATAAAAGGTTGTTGGAAGCAATATGATAGATTCTTCACTCATTCTCGATGGACATCGTGTCCATCTCCGAGGTAATTTCGCAATTCACCATCCAGGTGAATTTGCTGCGAAATTAAAACCGTTCAGACTCCATCATATCGCTTCCTTTCCTTGCCGGAGCCTTTTTGTTGCTGGATGTGGGTAAAACATAACCGGAGTTATGGAGTGCTGGAGAATTGGATTTTTCAATGCTCCATTACCCCAATGCTCCATTACTCCATAAAGACTCAGGAGGTGTCATGTATAGAGACAGGAATTGCGGAGAGGTTGGAGAGGCTGATATTGGTGAGGAACTTACCCTTTCGGGATGGGTCTTCAGGAGACGTGACCATGGGGGGCTGATATTTGTTGACCTGAGGGACAGGAGCGGCCTTGTGCAGGTGGTATTCAGTCCGGATGTCTCTTCAGAGGCCCATGAGTCAGCCCATCTGCTCCGCTCTGAGTTTGTTATAAAGGTGAGGGGTAAGGTGAGCAGAAGACCTGATGGTACGGAGAACCCTGATATCCCGACCGGTGCAGTTGAGCTCTATGCCGGGGAGTTGAATATATTGAGCAGGTCCGAGACACTTCCTTTTGTGCTGGAAGAGGCAGCAGAGGTATCCGAGTCCCTGAGATTTAAATACCGCTACCTTGATCTCAGGAGACAGGAGATGCAGGGGAACCTTGTATTCAGGCACAGGGTTACAAAGCTCATGCGTGACTATCTTGACAGAGAGGGTTTTATAGAGATAGAGACCCCCATGCTTACAAAGTCAACCCCTGAGGGCGCAAGGGACTATCTGGTGCCGAGCCGTCTCAATCCGGGCCAGTTCTACGCCCTGCCGCAGTCCCCTCAACTCTTCAAGCAGATACTGATGATGTCGGGGCTTGAAAGGTATTTTCAGGTCGTAAAATGTTTCAGGGACGAAGACCTGAGGGCGGACCGTCAGCCCGAGTTTACGCAGGTTGATATGGAGATGTCATTTGTTGAGCCCGATGATGTGATCTCCACGATTGAAGGGATGTTGTCCCACCTCTTTAAGGAGACCCTTGGGGTTGAGATAGAGACCCCCATGCAGCGTCTCTCCTACAGGGATGCAATGGAGCGTTTCGGTTCCGACAAACCTGACCTCAGGTTTGGCCTGGAACTCAGGGAGATGGGTGACCTTGCCAGGGAGGGCAGCTTTAAGGTTTTTCTGTCCGCCCTTGAATCAGGCGGCCGGGTAAAGGCCGTGTGCGGCAAGGGGATGGCCGGGCTTTCAAGAAAAGAGATGGACCTGCTGACGGAAGAGGTCCGGTCTTTTGGAGCAAAGGGGCTGGCATGGATAAAGATCAAGAACGGGTTTGAATCGCCTATAGCGAAGTTTTTCCCTGAAAATGTCCTGAATGAGATGGCACTGAGGCTCGAGGCAGAGGAGGGCGATATAATGCTCTTTGTTGCAGACAGGGAGGACGTGGTGCTTGATGTCCTTGGCAGGCTGAGGCTTGAGATAGCAAGGAGACAGGGCCTTGTCTCTGATGGTTTCAGGTTCCTCTGGGTTGTCGACTACCCACTGCTTGAATGGGATGAGGAAGGAAACAGGTTTCAGGCAATGCACCATCCCTTTACGTCACCCGCAGATGCTGATATGGAGAGGATGCTCGGAGGGGATATGAATGACCGCAACGGGCCGGCCTCTCTAAGGGCAAAGGCCTATGATATAGTGCTTAACGGTAATGAGATCGGTGGTGGCAGTATACGTATTCACAACCCGGAGGTCCAGAGCAGGATGTTTGATATCCTCGGGATATCCGCGGAAGAGGCAAGGATGAAATTCGGTTTTCTCCTTGATGCACTCCGCTTCGGCGCTCCTCCTCACGGTGGTATTGCCCTGGGACTTGACAGGCTTGTAATGCTCATGGTTGGCGCAAGCTCCATCAGGGACGTTATAGCCTTTCCCAAGACACAGAAGGCCGTCTGTCTGCTCAGTGGGGCCCCCTCACCAGTGGATGAGAGGCAATTAAAAGACCTTCATATCAGGCTGGATACAGTCGTGGAGTAAATCAGTCTGTCCTTTTAGATATTTTTGCTTCCAGGATTCTTTCAGCAATTTCCTTTCGTGGTTCTGAACTGCTTTACTCTTTTTACCCTTGATTTTTTTTCAAACATATGTTTTAATTGAACGTATGATTGTCTGGAATGAGTCATGAGTCTTCCCGAGACCAAAGAAAGAATCCTTGACTCTGCTGAATACCTCTTTGCCCGGAAAGGATTCCACAATACCTCCCTCAGGGCCATTACCGGTCGTGCCGGAGTGAATCTGGCTGCTGTTAATTATCACTTTGGTTCCAAGGAGGCGCTCCTTGAGGCGGTTTTTGAAAGGCGTCTCGTGCCGTTGAACAATATCCGCCGGGAGAATCTTGAAGCGGTTCGTGAAACGGCACGGCAGGAGAGAAGGCTCCCCGGGGTGGAAGAGTCCCTGCGGGCATTTATTGAGCCAACGCTTGCCTTTCGTAAATCCGGGACAGGGGCGGAAGATTTCATCACCCTCGTGGGGCGGGCCATGTCCGACCCTGATGATACAGTAAGAAATGTCTTTATCCGTCACATTGCGCCGTTGTTTTATTTTCTCTTTGACATACTGTGCGAGGCATTGCCGGAGCTCTCCCCCGACATCCTCTTCTGGCGGCTTCAGTTTGCCATTGGGGCCATGGGGCATGCCATATGCATGGCAGGGAAAAATTATTCCCTGCCTGAGGGGCTCACACCCGTCAGTGATGTGGAGTCACTGACAGCCATGCTCCTTGACTTTGCTGTAGCAGGGATGGAGAGACCATGAGGGTATGGAGTATAAAGACACCTCTTTTTGTTTTTATTATAATGCTGTCAGCAGGTTGCGCTGTGCACAGTCCTCAGACTGTAGCGCCCCCGCTTCCTGTTCCGGCATCGTTCAGTGAACAAAACAGCCCGGGTGTTCCGGTGGAGCGCTGGTGGGAAGCCTTTGGGGATGCAGACCTGAATCTCCTTATGGAGGAGGCCTTTTCCGGCAATCCCGACCTGGTGCAGGCGTATGAGCGTTTTGAGCAGAGCCGGGCCATATACCGCAGCACCGCAGCTGCCCGGAAGCCCTCGGTTGACCTTCAGGGGCAGTGGAGCAGGGAGGATACACCAAGTTTTTTCGGTAACAATACCGGCAACAGTTACATCCTGTCCCTTGCTGCAGGCTTTGAGCTGGACCTCTGGCAAAAGCTCAAATCCCGTACCATGGCTGCCGGTCTTGACGTGGAGGCACTCCGCGAAGAGATCAAGACCCTCTATATCAGCCTTTCGGCCCGTATTGCCGACCTTTATTATCTGGCGGCAGAGCAGCGTGCCCAGCTAAAACTTACGGAACAGACCATTAACTCCTATACAGATATCCTTTCATTGGTAGAAGAGCGTTACCGGGAGGGGTTGGTACCTGCACTTGATGTTTACCAGGCTCGGCAGAACCTCTCCAGGGTCAAGGCCCGTAGAGCTATCCTTGAGTCTACACTGAGGGTGACGGAGCATGCCCTTTCTGTTGCCATGGGCCATTATCCCGGCAGTGAAATGGTGGGTAAGCTGGTTGAATTGCCGGAGACTCCTGCTGCCTTCCCCGCCGGTCTCCCCTCAGAGGTCCTTTCACGGCGTCCTGATGTCCGCGCAGCCCTTCTGCGCCTCAAGGCGAGCGATGCCAGGGTAGCGGTGGCTATTGCCGATCGTTTTCCCTCTTTTAACCTGCTTGGCAGTTACGGCACATCAAGCTTTGTTTTCAGTACAGGTGACATTGTCGGGAATTTCTGGAAAATTCTGATAAACCTGTCACAGCCGTTACTGGACGGTGGCAGGCGCAGCGCAGAGGTGGATCGTTCAAGGGCCGTGTTTCGTGAAAACCTTGCCCTCTACCATAAGACTGTCCTGAACGCCTTTCAGGAAGTGGAGGATGCCCTGGTAAGGAACCGCACTTCTGAAGAGCGTATCACGCAGTTGCAGGAGCTGACAGAAGCAGCAGGGTCGGCACTGCGCATTTCACAGGAGCGCTACATGCAGGGTCTTTCCGGATATCTTCCGGTACTGATTGCCCAGACACTCTATTTTGATGCTCAGGGTCAGCTCCTGACGGCCCGCCGCCAGCTTGTATCCGACCGTGTCACCCTGGCAAGGGCGCTCGGAGGGGAATGGATGGAACATGAAATACAAGAGCGCCTGACCGTCAATAATCATAAAGGAGGGGGCTCATGAGTTTCAGGAGTAAACTGTTCAGGATAGTCATTCCGGTTATTATACTGACAGCAGGCTTTGTTGTTATGCGGCTGCTGGTGCTGTCCCGTCCTGCCCCGCAGAAGGAGGTCAGGAGTAATCCAGGCGCACTGGTTGAGGTCCTGACGGTCAGCAGTAAGGACCATCAGGTTCAGGTCATTGGAACGGGTACGGTGCAGGCGAGGAGGGAGGCAAGTATTACTCCCCGCGTGAGCGGCCGTATCAAGTATATTGCCCCTGCATTTATTGCCGGAGGTTTTTTTGCCGGTGGAGATATCCTCTTTGAGATAGAGGGGGTTGACTACCAGTTGGCTGTAGTCCGTGCACGGGCTGTCCTGGCGCAGGCCGAACTTGAGCTTGCCAAGGTGGAGAGCAGCGCCCTTGTTGCCCGCCGGGAGTGGGAAGGACTGGTAATGAATAATCCGGTAACGGATAAGAACAAAAAACCCAATCCCCTGGTCCTCTATGAGCCTCAGATAAAAAAGGCCAGGGCTGATGCGGCAGCGGCCGGGGCTGCTCTAAAGCAGGCTGAACTTGATCTGCAACGTACACGTATCTACGCACCCTTTGATTGCCGGGTTCGTTCTGAGTCGGTCGAGGCCGGACAGTATGTGCGTGCCGGCAGCAGTGTTGCGGTGGTGGCCGGGACTGAAACTGCCGAGGTCGTTGTTCCCCTCTCCCTGGAGGATTTGCAGTGGTTGCGTGTTCCCCGTCAGGGTTCTGAGGATAAGGGTTCCCCTGCTATAGTGAAAATTACCGTTGGAAGGCAATCCTTCAGCTGGCAGGGCCGGTTGGTCCGTTCACTGGGTGAGGTTGACCCCAAAGGGCGTATGGCACGGGTTGTGGTGGCTGTGGATGATCCCTATTACCTGAATACCCGGAGAAACAATGAAGAGCCTGACCTGGAGATGGGCATGTTTGTGGAGGTCACATTCCACGGTAAAGTATTGCCCGGTGTATTTCCCGTTCCGGCAAATGCCCTTCGCGAAAATAATACAGTATGGGTTGTAAACAAAGAGGACAGACTCAATATCCGGCCGGTGACCGTGGTGCGGCGGGAGCAGGAGAGAGTGATTATCAGTGATGGCCTGAAGGAGGGGGAACGCCTGGTCCTCACAACCATTTCAGGTGCGGCTGAGGGCATGAAACTGCGGCTCATAGATAAGGCGGCGGGACGATGAGAGGAGCAGTCAAGTGGATGGCCAGCAATCATGTGGCCGCCAACCTTCTCATGATAATCCTGGTGGTCGGTGGTCTGATCAGGATTTCTTCGATCAAGCAGGAGGTCTTTCCCGAGATCAGCCTGGACACAATTCAGGTCACCGTGACTTATCCCGGTGCCGGCCCCGAGGAGGTGGAAGAAGGGATACTTCTTCAGATTGAAGAGAACCTTACGGGTGTGGAGGGGATCAAGGAGATCAGGTCTGTGGCCAAGGAGGGGGTTGGTACGGTTAGGGCCGAGCTTCTGCCAGGGGAGGACCCTGATCTGAAGCTTCAGGAGATAAAGAGCGAGGTGGACCGGATTATCACCTTTCCGGTGGATGCCGAGAAACCCGTGATTACCAAGCTCCTTAACCGCTTTGAAGTGATTTCGGTTGTGGTCTACGGTGACGCCTCGGACAGGACACTGAGGGAGCAGGCCGAGATTATCCGTGAAGAACTGCTTGCACATCCGGAGATTACCCAGGTTGAACTCAGTGGTGTGCGGCCTTACGAGATTGCCGTTGAGATCCCGGAGGAAAACCTTCGGCGCTACAATGTAACAATGGAGCAGGTGGCTCAACAGGTGAGACTGGCTTCCATTGACCTGCCGGGAGGTACAATCAAGACCCGGGGTTCCGAGATCCTTCTGCGCACAAAGGGACGCCGTCATTACGGGCCTGAATATGCCGATATAATCGTGCTCACGAGGCCTGACGGCACGAGGGTAAGGCTTGGGGATATAGCAAAAGTAAAGGATGCCTTTGCCGATACCGGGATGTTTGCCAGGTTTGACGGTAAACCTGCAGCCATGGTGAAGGTTTTTCGGGTAGGGGAGCAGAAACCGATCAGGATCTCCGAGGTTGTAAAGAAGTATGTGGAGCAGAAGAGAGGCTTCCTGCCCGATTCTTTGAAGATTGCCACCTGGAACGACACCTCGGAACTGCTGCACAGCCGCATGAACCTGCTGGAAAAAAACGCCTTTCTCGGTCTGACCCTGGTGATTATTATTCTCGGGCTCTTTCTCGAGATCCGGCTGGCCCTGTGGGTCATGCTCGGCATTCCCATATCCTTTCTCGGAGCTTTGCTCCTCTTTCCTTACATGGACGTATCCATAAATATGATATCCCTGTTTGCCTTTATCCTGGCACTGGGAATCCTGGTGGATGATGCCATCATAGTAGGAGAAAATATATATGAGCAGCGTCAGAAGGGCAAGCCCTATCTTCAGGCAGCGATAGACGGTGCCCTTGAAGTGGCTGTTCCTGTAACGTTTTCGGTCCTGACCACTGTGGCGGCCTTTCTCCCCCTGGTCTTTGTCAGCGGCATGATGGGGAAGTTTATCAGGGTTATTCCTCTGGTGGTGATCTCGCTGATGCTCCTGTCGCTTATAGAATCCCTTTTTGTGCTGCCGGCCCATCTGGCCATGGGAGGACCACGTCCGGTGTCGCGCGGCCTGATCGGTGCTATCGACCGGGTCCGTACCGGCTTTGGCAGGAAGCTTGACAGGTTTATAGCCGGTCCATACCAGCGTTTTCTGAGTCTCTGCCTGAGAAACCGTTATACCACTATAGCGGCAGGTATTGCCGTCCTGCTGTTAACCGTGGGAATTGTCAAGGGGGGGATTCTGAAGTTCCATTTCATGCCTGTTGTGGATGGTGATGTGATTACCGTTTCGTTGAAGATGTCTCCCGGAACACCTGTAGAGGAGACTGCGAGGGTGCAGAAATTCCTTGAAGAGAAGGCCATGGAGGTGGTGGCTGAGTATGACAGGGAACGTCCCGGGGGCGACTCCATTCTGCGGGATGTCTATGCCGTGGTGGGGGGCACCATGATTGAGGCAGGAAATGTGGGGTCAAGTGTTGACTCCAGGACTCATCTCTCTGATATGGCCCTTTTTCTGAAACAGAGCGAGGAGCGGGGCATTCCAGCGGTAGAGATTGCAAATCGGTGGCGCACAAAGGTGGGTGAGGTTCCGGGTGTGGAATCGATTGTGTTTACGTCCAATGTGGTTCGGATGGGCGCCAATATTGATATACAGCTTGCCCACGAGGACTTTGGAGTCCTGGACCTCGCCTCGGAGCGGATTAAAGAGGCCCTGGCCCAATACCCGGGTGTCGGAGATATAGGGGACAATTATTTTAAGGGGAAACGGGAACTCAAGTTCCGCCTTACCCCTGAGGCCCGTACCCTCGGGGTTACGGAGGAGGACCTGGGCCGGCAGGTCCGGGGGGCCTTTTACGGGGCCGAGGCCCTGAGATTCCAGCGCGGGCGCAATGAGGTCAAGGTCGTTGTCCGATACCCTGAAGAGGATCGAAAGAGCCTTTGGGACCTGAAGTCAATGAGGATCCGGACTCCGGATGGAGGGGAGCTTCCTCTGACCAGGGCAGCCTATATTACGGAGGGACGGGGCTTCAGTGAAATCAACCGGACAGACAGGAAACGTGTAATCAATGTCACGGCAAGCGTGGATGATAAGACAGCCAATGCCGAGGAGATACTTTTTGACCTCAAACAGGGCATTCTCAGCAAGATGGCCAATGATTATCCGGGCCTGACTTTTGATATGGGAGGAGAGGAAAAGGAGCGGATAGAATCCATGGGGAGTATGGTGCAGGGGTTTATGCTTGCCCTGCTCGGCATGTATGCCCTGCTTGCCATCCCTTTTAAAAGTTACAGCCAGCCCCTGCTGATAATGGCGGCTATTCCTTTCGGTATGGTGGGCGCTGTTGCCGGGCACCTGATAATGGGGTTCAAGCTGAGCATCCTCAGCATTTTTGGTATCGTTGCCCTTTCAGGGGTTGTTGTCAATGATTCTCTCCTTCTGATTGACAAGGTGAACAGGAACCGGCAGGAAGGTGCTGAACTCTTTCAGGCCGTGGTTGATGGCTGCAAGCGGAGGTTCCGGCCGATCCTCCTGACGTCTCTAACAACATTTTTCGGACTGATGCCCATGATACTGGAGACGAGCGTGCAGGCCCAGTTCCTTATCCCCATGGCCATCAGCCTTGCCTTCGGGATATTGTTTGCTACAGGGATTACACTGCTGCTTATCCCTTCTCTTTATCTTGTCCTGGAAGATGTGCATAAACTCTTCAGGCTGCGCTCCATTCATACAGCTTCCCGTGATGAAATTGAAGAGAGTGAAGGTGCTCCCCGGTCATGATTCATCTGTCCCGGGAGTTGTAACCCTGTTGCAAGGATTTTTCCCTCTCGTAAACCTGTATACCCTGTTGCGGCCCCCGTTTTTTGCGCAATACAGGGCCCGGTCCGCTGCTTTTATCAGTTCGTCTTTCGTATCAGCGTCTTCCGGAAAAGAGGCTATTCCGATACTTATGGTTAGCGAGACGGGTTTGCCCTCTACGAAAAAGGGGTGGCTTGCCACTGAAGAGCGCAGTCTTTCCGCTACCAGTTCAGCCTGTTTTAATGGCGTATCAGGGAGAATTACAGTAAATTCCTCTCCCCCGTATCTTGCAGGTATATCTACACTTCGGACAAGGTTTCTGATAAGTCTTCCAATGGTTCTCAGGGCCTCATCCCCTGACATGTGACCGTAGGTATCATTGAATCGTTTGAAGTGGTCGATGTCTGTCATGAGGAGAGAAAGCGTTTTTGTGTATCGTTTTGCCCTCAGAAATTCGTGATCAAGGCGGTTGTGGAATTCCCTGTAGTTATATAGTCCGGTAAGGCCGTCGTGGGTGGCAAGTTCCTGCACCTTTTCATAAAGCCTGGCCTTTTCAATACGCAGTCCGAGGTAGTTCCCGATTGACGAGAAGATGTTAACATCAGAGGTGAGATGCAGATAACCAGGGGGGACAAAATACAGATAAATGAGACCCAGAACCTTGTCCCCTGACTTCAGTGGAATGCTGACATGGGCATGGTCCTCCTCCTTGCAGGCCGGGAGCATTCCCCCGTGATGTGTTTCAGCCCGGCAGTAAGGGATTATATCGACTTCCCCGGATTGTGCAACCATGCCGCATATGCACTTACCCAGGGCTACCCTTCCCCTGCAGCCCAGGGCTTCAGGGGAAATTCCGGAGGATGTGAAGTGAACGAGTTCTTCAGTAGCTTCATCGATGAGGAATATGCCCCCGCTTATCTTCACCTCCCTGCCCACAGCCTTTTCCAGGGATTCAAGGGAGCTGATAATGACTTGAAGACTGTACTTAAGGATGTCCTTGATGCTGAGGTGCTTACTTGCTACTGCAATAATTTCGTTAAAGGCCTTCAGTTCCCTTATCTCCAAACCCTTCTTCAGGATCACCTCTGACCTTTTGGAAAGTTCGTTGAGAAGTCTCTCCTGTTCCCTGATGCTGGATAGTAACAGCTTTTCGTTTATTTCCGTCAGTCTTTTAACTTCCTCGAGCTCGAGTTTCAGTCCTCTGATTTCCCGGTCTTTTCTTGTCAAGTCATTATCTTTTCCGTGGTCTTTCATGGAATCCTGACATTCAGATTCATAACAGATGGATCTGGAATTCGCAGTGGTCAAAGCCTGATGTATGGCTCTTGGTCTGAACACCCTTTGTGGGCCTTTTCAGTACCCTCTCCATGGCTCCCGCAATAATTCCCCCTTCAAAATGGCAGATCATCCTGCCAATATCGGGCAGGCCGGAGCAGGTTATGCATTCATCAACTCTCACAACAACTTTGTCGTCAGATGATTCCACAACCGTAAGAATGCCGATCTTCAGCTTTTTAAGGAGTGCGGCAAGTTCATCGGTCGTGTTTACGTCAAGCTCAACGCCGAGTTCTTTTCCGGCCAGATACAGGGTATAACCTGAGCCTTCGCCCAGGATGCTATACATTCCGATTATTCTCAGCAGACGGAATACCTCAACCGGAACCTCATCGCCAAGAGTTGGCCTTTCTGTTTTACTGATATCCTCAAGTCTCACTTTTTTAATGTCCATCGTTCACCTTCTGTTTCTGAGTTTAAGTTGCATTAGCTTTTCTTCCCAACCAATACCGGGCATTGACTGTGGCTGAGTATCCTTCTTGATACGCTGCCCATCATTCCCTTTATTCCCTTAAGACCCCTGCACCCGACAGCAATCAGGTCCGCTCCAAATACACCCGCTGCGTTGAGTATCTCTATTGAGGGGTCTCCAATCTTTGTAATCCCCTCAATTTTTGAAAATCTCTTGTTCAGGTATGGCCGGGCTTGCTCAATAATTCCGGACGATTCCTCAAACTCCATTGTCCTGGCCTTTGCCACTTCTTCCTTGATCTTATCATTTATTTCCATAATAAACCGTTCCGGTATATCAGAAATGGCTGAACGGATTACATTCATAATTATCAGCTCGGTATCATCAGGGAACGGAATCGAGGCAAGAAATGCAGCAGTTGCATGAGCTGAATCAGAACCGTCCGTGGCAAGGAGGATTCTCATCCTTGCAGGTATCTCCCGGAGGGGAGGTTTGGTTACAAGGACGGGCTTTGGTGAATTTATTGCAACCGACCTGGTTACACTCCCAATGAAAAGCGATTTAACACCCTTTATTCCACGTGCACCCATGACTATCAGGTCAACATCGGAAGCCACTGCTGCTTCGATAATTGCCTTGTCAGGAAAACCTTCGACCAGTGCCGTGCTGATTCTTGCTTCTGCGGGTTTTAAAATATCGATTGCTGAATCAAGGATTTTTGGGGCGATCTTCTCTTTAAAATATTTAATGCTTATATAGTAGGATTCCCTGTCATCATGATAGGGGCCCCAGCTTAATACATGGAGGACGATAATCTCATCATCTGACGATAAGTTGAGCCTGGATAAGAATCCTGCCGCACCTTCTGAACATGCCGACCCGTCTGTGGCTAGCAATATCTTCATCTTTCCCTCCTGTTAACCTGTTTATCTATTTTAATCATAGCACACACTTTAGCTGATGACAAGAATACAGGTGATAAAAGGATATGGTATCATTATACTCCACGCTATATTTCGTTTCTGCTTGCCGGGGCAAGGTTATTGAACCGGCAAACAAATAAACAGTTTCAAGCGGGTCAAAAGTTTTTTGTACAAACAGAAAATAACGATATATGTCATTCTGAATTTATTTCAGAATCTCTATTGTCTGGTTACACCATAGAAAGAGGGTAGAAAAATGGCAAAGGTAGTGGTTGGAATGAGCGGAGGAGTCGACTCCTCTGTTACGGCATATTTACTCAGGGAGCAGGGCCATGAAGTGGCAGGGGTAAGCTTTATGCTGTGGGAGGCCCGGGAGAGGACAGACTTCAGGACGTGTTGCTCACTTGAGGCGATAAATGGGGCTGCTGAGACAGCAAAGGCACTCGGGATTACTCACAGGGTGATTGATGTCAGGGGGGATTTTATAGATAAGGTCATAGAGCCCTTTGTCGATGGTTATCTGCACGGGATAACCCCAAATCCCTGTGTGCTCTGTAATCTCCATATCAAGTTTCCTTATCTTCTGAAAGAGGCCGGGAGTATCGGCGCTGAATTTATTTCCACAGGACATTATGCAAGGGTGGAGAGGGTTGACGGGCATTGTCTCCTGAAAAAAGGGGTTGATCCGGTCAAGGACCAGACGTATTTTCTCTATGTGCTGAATCAGGGTACCCTGTCCAGGCTGCTCTTCCCCCTGGGACTTTATACAAAAGAGCGTGTGAGGGATAT
Organism: Nitrospirota bacterium; assembly: GCA_035873375.1. NCBI lineage: Bacteria > Pseudomonadati > Nitrospirota > Nitrospirota bacterium. The sequence continues at coordinate 48,128 of JAYWMQ010000043.1, forward strand.
TGCAAGGGGACTGAAACTGCCGGCTGCGCAAAGGCCCGAGAGTGTGGAGATATGCTTTATCCCGGAAGGTGACTATCCATCTTTTATCAGTAATATCGTTCCTGAGGCAGTAAAACCAGGCCCGATTATAGGGCCTGACGGCAGTGTGCTGGGAACGCATAAAGGGATATTTAATTATACCGTGGGACAGAGGCGGGGTCTTAATGTCTCTTCTGCCGATCCACTCTATGTGATAGGGATAGACCCTGGAAACAATGCAATTCATGTAGGGTCAAGGGCGATGGCGTTTAAAAGGGAGATGGAGGTAGGAGAGCTGAACTGGATTGCACCGCCTGTTAAGAGGGTTACGGCAAAGATTCGCTCCATGATGAGGGATGAGGCTGCAATGCTCTTAATGGAAGAGAGCGGGGATATTGTAAGACTGGTCTTTGACGAACCCCAATGGGCCCCTGCCCCCGGGCAGAATGCGGTTTTTTACGTGGGGGATGTGGTGCTTGGCGGGGGAATAATTCAGCGGGATTAAAGAAGAGAGCTTAATCTGTAAGCTCATCAATATCTTCAAACAGATCAGGGGATAACAGGAATGTATCCCCGTTTTCAGCTATCAGATTACCTGACACAAGCCTTTTTACAACTTTCGAGATTGATTCCCTTGACGCCCCGATTCTTTCAGCAATTTCCTTGTGAGTTCGTTTTTTGATCAGGTAGAAGCCGTTTTTTTTCTTTTTCCCCTCGTCTTTTATAAGCTTCATGAACAATTTGACCAATCTTTGATGAACAGCAAGGAAGGCAAGGCTTTCCTCCCTTTCGGTTGCATTTCTCAGTCTCTGCACAAGAGACTTGAGGAGATCGATTGCAATCTCAGGGTCCTCTTTAATTGCATCAAGAAACCTGTTTCTCTCTAAAACTGCAAAGGTTGAATCCTCCTCTGCTATAACCGAAGCAGAGCGCGGATTGCCATCAATAAGGCTCATTTCCCCAAAAAAATCACCCTGATTAAGGTCTGTCAGGACAAACTCATCACCTTCCTCACTCAATAAGGTTACTTTAACCTTGCCCTCGAGAATTATGTACATATCGGTGCTCTTGTCAGTCTGATAGAATACGGTCTCTCCTGCATGAAAAGTGCGAATAGTGAAGTCATTAATTATCTGCTCCACACGTTTATCTGAAAGATTTCTGAATGCAGGAATTTCCTTCAGAAACTTCCCGACAAGAAGCTTGTCCTTTTCTTTTAAAATCATGGATTATACCTGCAATTTTTATTTGTATATACCCAAATCCAGGGATAAATGCCTTTTGGAAGCGACATGTTCAAGACTTTTTATCGCTGGGGTCCCGGTACATAACGTGTCAGTTAATCTTAACAGGTTCTTGACATCAAAAATTCGATATGATACCTTACATCTTAAAGATAAACTTGTTTTTTTACCATATATTGGAATTTGTTGCACAAACATAAAAAATAGCCGTATCTCTAAAAATAAATCTATATAAGTATAGTATATCATATCGACTCTTCTATAATAGGGTTTAGGTCGTCAGAATAAAAAAATATAAATGTCTAAATTACTGAAATCGGTTATTCTTGGATTGGTTGCGGGTTTGCTGGGCATTGTTCTGAGCCTCACCTCTTTTGGACATGAACTGGAAGAAAATCTGGGGCTTGGCCTGCTCTTTAAACTGCGGGGGGAAAGAGATGCCCCTTCAGAAGTCGTAGTTGTCAATATTGACAAGGCATCGTCTGATGAGCTGACCCTGCCGAATCGTCCCGTTGACTGGCCCCGTGCGCTCCATGCCAGGCTCATTGAGAATTTGCTCAGGGAGGGAGCAGAGGTTATAGTCTTTGATGTAACCTTTGACAAGGAGAGCGATCCGGTAAATGACCGTATTTTTGCAGAGGCAGTCCGCAAGGCCCGCAATATTGTCTTCTGTGAATTTCTCAAAAAAGAGATTGTCCCCTTTGGCAAATTGAACGGAGCTCCTTCCGGAAAACTGGATATTGAAGAGTTGGTTCCACCAATTCCCATCCTTGCAGGGAATGCTGCAGCCTTGGCACCTTTCCCCTTGCCCAAACTGCCCTTTCGTGTCAACCAGTACTGGACATTCAAGACGTCTGCCGGTGATACTCCCACCTTGCCGGTTGTGGCATTTCAGGTCTATGGCTTTCAGGTCTATAACGAATTTATTGAGCTGCTGAAAAAACACTATCCAGATGAAATAGATATACTTTCTCTTAAGAAGGATGAACTTGCAGCTTCCGGCAAGGTCGTTAAATTCATGATGACCCTGAGGGATATTTTTCGGAAAAATCCGGCTATGGCGGACAGGATGCTTGCAGAGTTACAAAGCTCGAAAACGTTCGCATCAGAACTACGCAAAAGGCGGATACTGACTGCACTGATAAAAATGTACCAGAGTCCGGACAGCCAGTACCTCAACTTCTACGGCCCTTCCAGGACAATAACAACTGTGCCTTATCATCAGGTATTGTATCTGAATAACGATATGAGGGGCGGCACAAAGGAGGTTGATTTCAGGGGTAAAGTCGTATTTGTAGGACAGGCAGAGACTCAACCGTATTTACAGAAAGACGGTTTTTACACAGTTTTCACCACTCCTGATGGGTTGGATCTTAATGGAGTCGAGATTGCTGCCACAGCTTTTGCAAATATTCTTGAATATCTGCCTGTCAGACCCCTTAACATGTCTTCACATACTGTCTTGATCCTGATTTTTGGATTGTTCCTGGGATTGGCTGCCTTTCTCCTACCTTCCATCCCGGCGGTTATAATCATAATAGGCATGAATGCATTATATCTATACCTTGCTCTTTATCAGTTCAGGACTGCCGGTCTCTGGTATCCCCTTGTGGTGCCGTGCCTGTTACAATCACCTGCATCTTTTTTTGGTGCCGTTGTCTGGAAATATGTTGATACAGGCAGGGAGCGTCAAAAAATAAGAAAGGCCTTCAGCTACTACCTGCCTGAAGATATAGTTGACACGTTAATCAGGAATATTGGCGATATCAGGGCAAGCACGCAGGTCGTAAACGGGACATGTCTCTATACCGATCTTGAGCAATACACTTCACTTTCTGAAAAAATGGAGCCGGAAGAGCTGAGCAACTTTATCAAGCAATATTATGAGACTATTTTCGGCCCGGTAAAACGATATGGTGGTGTTGTCTCCAATGTTGTTGCTGATTCAATGCTGGCATTGTGGATAACAGCCCTGCCCGATGATCAGCAAAGGAAGAATGCCTGTCTTGCAGCTCTTGATTTGGCAGAGGAGGTTCAAAGGTTTAATCAAGCCTCCACTGATGTAAAGATACCAACGAGAGTAGGTTTAAATTTTGGCCGTTTTTTACTTGGAAATATCGGTGCCATTGATCACTATGAATACCGACCTATCGGGGATATCGTTAACACAACAGCACGGATAGAGGGTCTTAATAAACACCTCGGCACATATCTGCTGGCATCCGAAGAGACCATTGAAGGAATCGAAGGGATTCTTACGAGAGAACTCGGGGAGTTTCTCTTGTATGGGAAGGCAAAACCTATAAGAGTATTTGAATTGATATGCCGTGCTGATAAAATGACAGAGGAACAAAAAGGGCTGTGTTTAAGTTTTTCCGATGCCCTTGACGCCTTCAGGCGTCAGCTATGGGAAGATGCAGCAGAGACATTCCATGATATAATAAACAAATACGGAGAAGACGGTCCGTCTCAATATTATCTGAAGTTGATTTCTCATTACATGGAAGAGCCTCCGGGTAAATCATGGGATGGAGTTATTTGTGTGGAAAAAAAATAGATATAGTATGTAATATAAAAGTATTGGTTAATCGTTCTTACATGCAAGAGTTACAAGTAAGTCCAGTTGGCAGGTTTTGAAAATTTCCTTTTAAGGAGGATATGTATTTGAGACTGATACTGACTCGTCTTCTCATTCCATCAACGCTTCTCTTTTTACTTCCGGTATTTATTTCCTCAAATTCCATGGCTGCAGAAAGATGTGAGGTTTTGGTAGCCAAAGTGGTTTCTGTTCAGGGCATAGCTGAGGTCAGGCTAACAGGGGATGTTGAATGGAGACCCATTAAATTGAACAGCACGTTCTGCCCCGGGGATATGCTCCGTCTTATGGAAAACAGCCGGGCTGCTATTGTTCTGAGCAATGAAACCATTATCCGTCTCGACCAGAATACGACGATAATGTTCAGTGGTATAGAAAAGAAAGAGACATCCCTGCTTGACCTTATCAGAGGCGCCATTCATTTTCTGAGCCGTGTTCCCAGAACTCTCAAGGTTATCACCCCATATGTGAACGCTTCAGTAGAGGGAACAGAATTCCTGGTTAGAGTAGATAAAGGTCAAACCTTTGTGTCGGTCTTTGAAGGCAAGGTCCTGGCCTCAAACAATTCGGGGAGCCTGACATTGACAGAAGGTCAATCGGCTGTTGCAGAAGAGGGGAAGGCTCCGGTACTGAAAGTTGTAGTTAACCCCAGGGATGCAGTCCAGTGGGCGCTCTATTATCCTCCTGTTATGGAGTATCCCGGGGAACTGACTGAAGACGAAACGGATCCGTTGTACCTCACTTACCGAGCCTCGTTGATGCTCTCTGTAGGCCGTGTTGAAGAGGCGCTCAGATATATAGAACGGGCACTGTCTTTTGCTCCTGATTACGCTCAGGCCATTGCACTTCAGTCTGTTATTTTTGTTGTGCAAAATGACAAGGAACGTGCCCTTGTGCTTGCACGGAAGGCTGTTAATGCCGATCCCTCATCAGCTGCAGCACTTATCGCCCTTTCTTATGCACAGCAGGCAAACTTTGATCTTAAGGGGGCCCTGAGAAGCCTCAGGAAGGCAGTGAGAGCCGAGCCGGAAAACAGCCTTGCCTGGGCACGTTTGTCCGAGATGTGGCTGTCGTTCGGATATCTCGACAAGGCCCTTGTTACAGCACATAAAGCCGTTGATCTGAATCCTGACCTGTCACGTACGCAAACAGTTCTTGGCTTTGCATACCTTGCACAGGTAAAGGTGCGGGAGGCCAGGGATGCCTTTGAAAAGGCAATTGAACTGGATCAGGCTGATCCACTTGCGCGTCTTGGTCTGGGACTGGCAAAAATCCGTCAGGGATATCTCCGGGAAGGACGCCGGGAGATAGAGATTGCTGTAAGCCTGGATACAAACCAGTCTATTATCAGGAGCTATCTCGGTAAGGCATACTATGAAGAAAAACGGGAGAAGTTTTCGAAAGACCAGTATGGTATAGCCAGGGAACTTGACCCCCTTGATCCTACTCCTTTTTTCTATGATGCGATTCTGAAACAGAGCATCAACCGTCCGGTAGAGGCATTACACGATATGCAGAAAGCAATAGAGTTGAATGATAACCGGGGGGTATACCGTTCCAAACTCCTGCTTGATGACGACCTTGCAGCACGCAGTGCCAGCATTGCCCGGATTTACAGTGATCTTGGCTTTCAGCGGCTTGCGCTTGTAGAGGGATGGAAATCGGTTAATACCGATCCAAAGAACTATTCAGCACACAGGCTGCTGGCCGATACATATGCCTCTCAGCCACGCCATGAGATAGCACGAGTCAGCGAACTCCTCCAGTCCCAGCTACTTCAGCCGCTCAACATCACCCCTGTTCAACCCCAGCTTGCCGAGAGCAATCTCTTTATTTTTGACCGGGCCGGGCCGGGAGACTTGTCATTTAATGAATTCAATTCCCTCTTCAACCGGAACCGGTTGGCTTTGCAGTTAAGTGGAGTTTACGGTGGAAATGCTACATTCGGCAACGAAATTGTCGCATCAGGAGTATATGACAGGTTTTCTTTAAGCACAGGGCAGTTCCACTACGAGACCGACGGTTTTAGGGAAAACAACGATCTTCGTGAGGATATCTACAATATATTTACCCAGTACAATATTTCCTACAAAACAAGTATCCAGGCTGAATATCGGTACAAAAACAAGGAAAACGGCAATTTATCACTCAACTTTGACCCCGATGCCTTCTTTCCTGCCAGGAGAGAAGAAGACCATTCTCAGTCAATTCGTTTGGGATTTCGTCACAGTATTACTCCAAACTCGGAAATAATAGCCTCTGCCATTCATCAGAGTGTTAAATATAATTTCTTTGTTTCCACTCCTGATATTGTTCCCGGAGTGCCAAGCACAAGGGAAGTTGAACTTAACGCTAAAGAGAGTGGCTACCTTGGGGAAATCCAGCACCTTTATAATGCAGAGCGGTTGCACATTATCAGCGGTTTTGGTCACTTCACTTCCGATGTTGAAAGTGAAACAACGACTACTGTTATAATACCGCCTCTTCCTGCGATCACTTCTCCTCCGGCACTTGAGGAAAACGACGTGCGCCACACCAACCTTTATGTCTATACACATATCAACTATCCTGATGCCCTAATGTGGACAGTTGGGGGAAGCGCTGATTTTTTTGATAACGAAACTATAGATAAAAACCAGTTTAATCCAAAGATTGGTCTGACCTGGACCCTTCCGACCAACACGACCCTCCGGGGTGCTGTATTCAGGACATTGAAAAGACAGCTTATTTCGAACCAGACGATTGAGCCAACTCAGGTGGCAGGGTTCAATCAGTTCTTTGATGATGCCAATGGCACAGATGCATGGAGATACGGTATTGCGATAGATCAGAAATTCACACAGAATCTCTTCAGTGGTGCAGAGTTCTCCAGGCGTAAAATGGATGTGCCGTTTAAGAAGCTGACAATCTTACCACCACCCTCCGGACCCGTCACTGAAAATAAAGTGACGGATTGGGAAGAAGACTTGTTTCGGGTATATCTTTACTGGTCACCACTGTCGTGGCTGGCTCTGAGTGAAGAATATCAATATGAAAAATTTGACAGAGAAGATTTCTTCGTTGATGACATAAAAAAACTGGAGACTACCAGAATCCCAATAAAAGTTTCCCTTTTCTTCCCCCTCGGATTGATTGCCCATATAAAGACTACATATGTTGATCAGACGGGAGAGTTTTTTAATCCAATCCTTTTGACAACAGTTGAAGACAGCGATAGTTTCTGGGTAGTTGATGCCTCTATCAGGTATAGATTGCCTAAACGCTACGGCATGGTTTCAATAGAAGCTCGAAACTTATTCGATGAAAAATTCAAGTTCCAGGATACCGATTCTACAAATCCATCCATTTATCCGGAGCGACTGATCCTGGCTAAAGTTACATTGGCATTTTGACTCGGTTTTAATAAGCCATGTTTTTTTCAATTGCCGGGTTCTTGAGAACCTGAAGATCATTTCCATCAAGGGAGGTAAGCAATGGCAAAGGTAGTTATGAGATTAGCAGTAATGGATAACGGGAATATTAAAGTAGAAAAAGGAGACATGAAAGCACCAAAAAAAATGACAAAGACTGAATTCAAGAAGAGCCTTGTCGGAAAGAAGATGAAGAATGCCGAAAGCATCACGGTTCTTCAGAGCAATCCGTGTATCTGGGTAAAAGCAATCGGTACATGGTATTGGATCTGCTGGTAGTAATGAGTCTGGTTTCGATTTAAACTTTCTATATTAATTCTTATCCAAAAGATAAAAAAAGCCGGCCTCTTGGCCGGCTTTTTTTTGCCATATGACACCATGGCGGATTCTTTTTAAGCAGGATTGCCATAAATTTCTCTATCGATTCCGCTTATCTGATAGCCTCCCTCAATTATCATTATTTAAGTTAATCAATATTTCTGCCAATGTGAATTTTACCTTTACTACTCCAGCAGATAATGTTAAATTTATTTCATGAACGAAGACATAAAACTAAATTGCTGGGAATTCATGAGATGCGGGAGAGAACCCGGGGGGGTGCATGCAGAAGAACTCGGGGTCTGTCCGGTTACCACGGAAGTTTCTGCAAATGGTTTAAACGGTGGGGTCAACGGGGGAAGGGTCTGTTGGGTTATTGAAGATAATTGTTGTCGAGATGCACTTGAAAAGATTGGCAGGCGTAAGAAATCTTCCTGTATGAGATGTGAATTCCATCTTCGCGTTAAATCCGAGGAAGGTATCTTGGATTTATGTAACACAGTTGGAAAATATCTGACCGAGATTTATCCTGTTGAAGCCGTTTATTAGATCGAAAAAGAGGATAGGATCCATCCTCTTTTTGACTATGAGTTATAAATCTGCCTGATTTTAATGTCCCACTTCCAGGACTTAATCCCTCTTTGTACCTGAAGTCATCTAATCGCGGAGAGTGAAAAAGTGCACTGTTCTGGTATAATAATCCTTTTTTGAATGTAGATTATGAGATTGCGGGTTAGACTCGCAATATGCAATTCAAATTAAGGAGGTACGATGTCTATCAGAATTGAACTTGCCGACAGGATAAAGAATCTTCCGCCTTATCTCTTTGCAAGGATTGACGGCATGAAGACAGAGGCGAGAAACAGGGGAGTTGATCTCATAGATATGAGCATTGGTGACCCTGATATGCCGACCCCTCAACATATTGTGGAGGCGATGAAGGTGGCTGTTGAAAAGCCGGAGCATCATAAGTATCCGTCTTATGACGGGATGCCCTCCTATAGAGAGGCTGTGTCGAGGTGGTATACCAGGAGGTTCAAAATCTCCATTGACCCTGCGCAGGAAGTCCTTTCCCTTATTGGTTCAAAGGAAGGTATAGGTCATATACCGCTTGCCTTTGTAAATCCGGGGGATGTTGTGCTCTGTCCCTCTCCCGGGTATCCTGTTTACTCGATAGCAACACTGTTTGCAGGAGGCGAGCCTTACTTTATGCCTTTGACAGAGGAAAACGGATTTCTTCCTGATTTTTCGTCCATACCTGAGGAGGTTTTTAAGAGGACAAAGATTATGTTCCTTAACTATCCCAACAACCCGACCAGTGCCACTGCAGACAAGGACTTCTTCAGTGAGGCCATTACCCTGGCACATAAATATAATATTATTATCTGTCACGATGCTGCTTACTCCGAGATTTACTATGACAACAGGATGCCCGTAAGCTTTATGGAGGTCGAGGGTGCAAAGGAAGTGGGGATAGAGTTCCACTCCCTCTCCAAGACCTATAATATGACAGGTTGGAGGATAGGGTTTGCCGTGGGCAACAGTGGAGTAATTGCAGGGCTTGGCAAGATAAAGACCAATCTGGACTCCGGTGTCTTTCAGGCAATACAGGAGGCATCCATAGTTGCCCTTGATACGGATGATAATCTGCTGTCTTCAATAAGGTCAACTTATCAGGCAAGAAGGGATGTGCTGTTTGGCGGGCTCACGGAGATGGGTTTAAATGTAATCAGACCTGATGCCACCTTTTACCTCTGGGCCAGGGTGCCTCAGGGCTTTACCTCAGAGGATTTTGTTGTGCATCTCCTTGACAGGACAGGGGTTCTCGGCACGCCTGGTAATGGCTTTGGTGATCCTGGGGCGGGATATATCAGGTTTGCCCTTACCGTGTCTGTGGAAAGGATTGAAGAGGCGGTTGAACGGATAAAAAAGGTGATATGACAACCATTTACATGGGTATCGGATCAAACCTTGGGGATCGTGAAGGAGCTTGTCTTAAGGCCCTGGAAGAACTGGAGAAGAGGGGGATAAAGGTTACAAAAAAGTCTTCCCAATATGAGACAGAGCCCTGGGGAGTAAAGAATCAGCCAAAATTTATAAATATGGCTGCAGAGGCAGATACAGACCTGACGCCTGGAGAAGTTTTAAGGGTAATTCAGGAGATAGAGAAGAATCTCGGCAGGAAAGAAACCCTAAGGTGGGGGCCAAGGACAGTTGACATTGATATCCTGCTCTATGATGCCCTCATTGTAGATGAACCCGACCTCAGAATCCCCCATCCACATATGCATGAGAGGGATTTTGTCCTTAAACCCCTCTCAGAGATAGCCCCTGAGGCGATACATCCTTTATTGAAGAAGACAGTCAGGGAGATGTTGTCAGAGGTTTAGGCATTTATGCCCTTTTTTCGAATTCACCAAACCCCTTCAAAACCCTGAGCCCGAGTTGCTGACTCTTTTCAGGGTGAAACTGGGTGGCGATGATATTGTCTTTCCAGATCATGGAGGTAAACTCTATCCCGTACATGGTGGTACCAGCAATAAACTCGTCTTTGTCCGGGGCCACATGGTAGGAGTGGACAAAGTAGAAATAGCTCTCATCCTCTATGCCGTCAAATATGGGAGGGGTTTTCCTTAACTTTACAGTATTCCATCCCATATGGGGTATCTTCAGCCCCATCTGGGGGAACCTTACCACCTTGCCTTTAATTACACCGAGTCCCCTGCAAAGGCCAAATTCCATGGATTCAGTAAAAAGTATCTGCAGACCAAGACAGATGCCAAGATATGGCTTGCCTTTCTCTATTGACCTGAGCACAGGGGCAAGAAGGTTCAGATTGTCGAGATTCTTCATACAGTCACGGAATGCCCCGACTCCGGGCAGTACTACGGCTGAAGCATCTTCAATATCAAGGGGGCTGGATGTAACCTTTGCATCTACCCCGACTTTCAGAAAGGCCTTTTCAACACTGCGGAGATTTCCCATTCCATAATCAACTATTACAATCAATTAGTCCTGCTCCTCCCCTTTATCCTCCTCAACGATGCCACCCTTGAGCCCATCATGGGAGAAGACAGCAATGGTTTCCGTCAGGCCGTTATCAGGAAGACACATGAAACGGTATGAAGCTGACTTTCCATAGTTTTCTTTCATGTGTTCCCACCCCTTCACAAACAGGGAGCAGTCATCGTTAAAGCATATCCAGAGGTAACTTACTCCCCATCCAAACCCCTCTCCAATACTATACGGCGGTGGCACTGTTTTGGTCGTCTTCTGCTTGCAGTGCGGACAGGTCGGGGCCTCTTTTATCTTGTATTTTTCAGTTGAAAACATGAAAACCTCCTTAAAATATTTTTTATATTATGACATATTCTGACTGAACAATGCTTTTGGAGCTAAGAGACCGAATGAAATGTGGATTTCTCTGTGCCTTTGTGTCTCTGTGGTTTGTTCTGTTTTATTTGTTTCCCTGCAAATTCCTGAAAAATCTAAGATTTCAGCATTTTCATGACATCAATGAGTGAAAGACCTGTTTTTTCTGCGATCCTGCGGCAGTCCTCGTATTCAGGGACTGCCTTTCTGTAACCATCGGTAGTGACGACCTTGAATCTGACAGGTCCGAACTCTGTATCTATTTTTTTTATCTTCCTTTTAAGGTATACCCTTTCCGTTTCGTGAAAACGTATCCCGAGGGTTGGCGTTTCTTCAAAGAGGATATTGATGAGCCTTTCCCTTGAGGCAGGATAAGCGAGTACCTGCAACAGAATTCCCGGTCTGCTTTTTTTCATTATCACGGTGCTGAGAAAGACATCAAGGGCTCCTTCCTTGAAGAGTCTCTCCATCAGGTATTCATAAACCTGCGGGTTCATATCATCGATATTGGTCTCAATCACTGTTACCAGTTCATTCGATCCCCTTTTATGATGACCATTGTGTGGTTTTATTGTCTTGTCTCCTATGAATACCCTGAGTATATTGGGTTGTTCTTTCAGGCCATGACTGCCTGCCCCGGTTCCGGTGCTATCAATCGTCATTTCCGGAAAGTGACCAAAGGATGTGGCTGTTTCTGTAATTATGGCAGCACCTGTCGGGGTGGTCAGCTCCTTCTGTATGCCTGTAGAGAAGACGGGTTTGCCCTTCAGGAGCTGGCTTGTGGCAGGTGCAGGGACGGGCAATAGTCCATGTTCGCTTGAAACAGCTCCTCCACCAAGGTTCAGAGGGGAAGATATGACCTCTCTTATTCCGAGTATCTCCAGGCATATGAGTGTTCCTATAATGTCTACTATGCAGTCTGTTGCAGATAGCTCGTGGAGATGAAGGTCTTTTAGTCTTCCACCGTGAACCTTTCTCTCCGCCTGAAACAGTCTTCTGAACATTCTGAGCCCTCTCTTTTTAATGTTTGGAGGAAGGGCTGAGTCTTTAATTATGGTTAAGATGTCGTCAAGTCTACGGGTTGGCTCGTCTTTTTTGACAATGACTTCAATCCTTGTTGCTGAAATACCCCCACGTTTCACCTTCCGTCTTCTTATCTCATAAGAGACCATGTCCAGGGCATTCAGCCCCTCTCTCAGTTTCTGAAGAGGGACCCCTGCATCCACAAGGGCTCCAAGGCACATATCGCCGCTTATTCCCGAGAAACAATCAAAATAGGCAATTTTCACGAAACCTCCTGATAAAAAACTATTTTACATCATGGCCGTAAAAAAATCCATATTGTCTGCCCGGCCCAAAAAAACGGGCGTAATCTGTCTCCTCATAGAAGTTTTTTTTAAAGGGTTGCGGATTTCCTGCTCAAAGTTATTGACATATAAGGATAATTATTGATACCTTATGTTTAGGGGCTGAGTTTAATGATCTTATGGTTAACGGTAGGATAAATGACAGATAAGTCTGCAGTATTCAGAGAAGCACAGAGATTTCTTTCAAAAGGTCAGATAGATAAGGCTATCTGGATATGGCAGGAGTATGTCAACCAGAATCCGGATGGCAATATATATAATACCATAGGGGATCTCTGCCTTAAGAGCGGAAACCGTTCCAAGGCAATTGAATACTTCCATAAGGCAGCTGAGTATTTTAAAGAAGAAGGTTTTGTAACCAAGTCGCTGGCCCTCTATAAAAAGATTCTTAATATTGATTCCCTTGACCCGAAAGCTTTGTTCTTCATTGGCAGACTGAATGAGGAAAGGGGTCTGATTACCGATGCCATCAAATATTATCTTGCCTCTATTGATGCCTATATCAAACATGGAGTCAGGGATGAACTCATCCCCATATGTGAAAGAATAATTAGTCTTGCCCCTTCCAACCTTTCCTTGAGGGTAAAGCTTGCGGAATATCTTCAGAAAGAAGGCTATATTGATGAGGCAGCCAGAAAATATTTGGATGTAGGAAGGATATCTGACGAAAAAGGCGATGTTGCTAAAGCACGGGAGTATTATGAGAGGTCGTTAGAGCTATATCCACGACAGGAAAATATCTATAAACGTTTGGCTGATTTTTATATTTCTCAGGGACTTACTGAAAATGCAAAAGAACTCCTCGCCAAGGGGATCGAGTTATATCCTGACAATATGCAAATACAGCTGCTTTATTCAGAGCTGCTCCTGAAGGAAGGAGACATTGCCACTGCAAAGGATCTGCTCCTCAAGATTCTCTCCACTTCTCCCTCAGGGTCAGGCGACGAGGTTGCTGTTGAGGCGAACAGGCTTCTTGGAGATCTCTATCTTAAAGAGGGTCAAAAAGAACTCGCCTGGCGTACCTATAAAACAGTGTTGGATGACTATCTGGAGAAAGGGTTGTATGAGGAGGCTGTAGGATTTCTGAAGAACTTCAGGGATATAGCCCCGCTTGAGTGCTCAGAAAAGCTTATCGAGGTTTACAATAAACTCGGTAAAGAGGACGAACTCTTTGATGAACTCTTAACGCTTGCTGAGATGCAATCAGGGCAGGGGGCTTTAGAAGATGCGTTTAGCACTTACATTGAAGCGAAGAAGGTCAGGCCTGACTCTGAAGCTGTACTCTCCAGCATAGCGGACCTGGAAAAGAAACTTGGCATTGCTTTTCCATCTGAGATAGAAGAGAAGGCAACTGACGAGAAACTTGTTGATGTGGATATCTTTTTAAGATATGGCCTGATGGATGAGGCTGTGGATATCCTGGAGAAACTGAAGGTTGAAGAGCCTGAGAATATGGAAGTTCATAAAAGGTTAAAAAATATCTATCTGGAGATGAACGATAAAGAGGGAGTAGTGACTGAATGTCTTATCCTTGCCAGGATACATGAAAAAGAGGGTCGAATTGAACAAAGGGAGCAAGCACTGAAAGAGGCCTTTGAGATAGACCCGGAGGATCCACGACTATTGGAACTCTCCGCTGCCACTGAGACAGTCAGCACTTCACCGTCTCCGGATTCCGAGTTCGAAGGGGTAGAGGTTATAGGATTTGAGGAGGAGACCGAGGCACCGAGAGCAGAGCCGGAGATGACGGAGGTCTATGAGACTTCAGTAGGGACACCATCTATTGAGGATTTTAAAGACGACCTTTCAGAGGCAGAGTTTTATCTGCGTCAGGGGCTACATCAGGAAGCCCTTTCAGCATATACCCGGGTACTTGAGGCATTTCCTGACAATGAAGAGATTTTGGCAAAGGTTTCGGATATCAAAAGCAGGCTTTCTGCGGTAGAGCCTCCGGTTTCAACAAAGGCGGAGGATGATAGTAAGAGTTTCTCAGAGGATATGCCTCCTGATATTGCATCTGAAACCGGACCTGTCACAGGTGGAATCATTACTGAAGAACCTGTTGAGGAGGATGTGCCTGAGCCAAGCCTTGATAGCGAGGTGCTTGAGATATTTGAAGAATTCAAGCGGGGGGTTTCCGAGGAACTTGAGGAGGAGGATTCGGAGACTCATTATAATCTCGGTATAGCCTATAAAGAGATGGGGCTTATTGATGATGCTATAAAGGAATTTCAGACTGCAAGGAGAGATCCGAACAGAAGGGTGCAGGCTGCAAGCTTGCTAGGGCTTTGTTTTATGGAGAAGAAACTCTATCCCCTTGCCATTGATGCCTTGAGGGAGGCGCTGAAGAATATAGAAGAGAGGGACGAGGCCTATTGGAGTACAAAGTTTGAACTCGCAGAGGCATATGAAAAAAACGATGATATTGAACGAGCCCTGGAGATGTATGTAGAGATTTACGGATGGGATTCGAAGTTCAGAAATATTGGCGAAAAGGTAACTGCCTTGAAAGAAAGGTTGGGTGTTGATAAATCGGAGGCTGCAGTAATTGAGGATACTTTCAAACAGGGGAAAGACAGGATTTCATACTTGTAATTGGGATTAAGCAGCGTGTACTATAATAATATGGATCTTGATTGTATAGACTCAAAACCTTCTGAGAAATAAAGTATATGGATTATCTTAGATACTATAAGCTTAAAGAGCATCCCTTCTCAAATGTTGTGGACAACAAGTTTTACTATAACAGTGTCCAGCATGCCGATGCCCTTACCAAGTTAAAATATGCGATGGAGAGCAAGAAAGGGCTTGCGGTGGTTATAGGGGATATCGGGACGGGAAAGACCACACTTGCAAGAAGATTGCTTGAGGAACTCGACGAGGAACACTTTGAGGCAACCCTGCTTGTGGTGATTCATTCTGCTGTCAGCTCGGACTGGTTGCTCAAGAAGTTTGCAATACAGTTTGGAGTGGAAAAGGTGAAAGAAGATAAGGTGGAGGTGCTCGGCCAGATATACAGGCGTCTTCTGGAGATCAACGAGTCAGGAAGAAAAGCTGTGGTCTTGATTGATGAGGTTCAGATGTTGAATTCCGGGGAGATAATGGAGGAGTTCAGGGGGTTGCTGAATATGGAGATGGCTGATGGCAAGATGGCGAATTTTGTCTTTTTCGGTCTCCCGGAGCTTGAAGATGTGCTTGCACTGGATGAGCCCCTGAAACAGAGGGTCGCTATGAGGATCAGGCTTCATTCCCTTTCTGAAAACAACACTATCGATTATATCCGTTACAGGCTTCATGTTGCCGGCGCTGACGATATATTCACTGATGAGGCCCTGTCCAGGGTCTATTATTTCTCAAGGGGAATCCCGAGACTTATCAACACGATCTGTGACAATGCACTTCTTGAAGGTTATCTGATGAAGAGAGAAAAGATTGATGAAAGTATTATGGATACCGTAGCAGTTGACCTTGGCTTGAAATCCGAAACATAATAACCAATAAAATATCTGAAGTTGATATATTTACCACTAATTATTGCTGAATTCGTGAATTATTGATGTAAGACAGCCTCTATGGCCTCATGTATATCTCCCACCCCTGTAACCTGTAGTGATGTGTTGTGTTTTAGCCTTCTCAGGTTGCTTTCGGGTATGATTGCCTTTTTAAACCCTATTTTTTCGCCCTCGTTAAGCCTGACCTCAGCCTGATTTACTGCCCTTATCTCTCCGGAAAGCCCTACCTCTCCGAAGACAAACAGGTCGTTGGGCAGGGGGATTTCACGCAGAGAGGATGCTATGGAGAGGATGATGGGGAGGTCGGTTGCGGGCTCTGCTATCCTGAGACCCCCAACCACATTTACATATATATCCGTGAGGCCGAGGTGCAGGCCTCCTATCTTTTCCAGGACGGCTATAAGGAGGTTGACCCTTTGACTATCAACCCCGATGGATGTCCTCCTGGGGACACCGAATGTAGTGGGTGATACGAGTGCCTGAATCTCGACGATCAAAGGTCTGGTGCCCTCTATCGTTGCAGTGGCTACAGAGCCGGCTGCATCTGCAGGCCTTTCCCTTAGAAAAAGCTCCGAGGGGTTTTCTATCTCCATGAGGCCTGAATCGGTCATCTCGAATACACCTATCTCGTTTGTTGAACCGAAACGGTTCTTGACTGTTCTCAGTATCCTGAACGAATGTGACCTGTCCCCTTCAAAGTACAGGACCGTATCAACGATATGTTCAAGTACCCGAGGCCCTGCTATTGCTCCCTCTTTTGTAACATGGCCTATAATAAAGGTCGGAATATTATGTTTTTTTGCAAAGATCATTAACCTTGCAGAGCACTCCCTTACCTGGCCTACTGTGCCGGGGGCTGACTGGAGTTCTTCGCTGTAGGTCGTCTGTATGGAGTCAATGACCACAACGGCCGGCTCTGTTTCCTTTATTACCCCGAGAATCATCTCGAGAGAGGTTTCGGAAAGGACAAGGATATTGTCGGAGTCAATTCCAAGCCTTGATGCCCTCAGCTTTAACTGTGATGCAGATTCCTCTCCTGATATGTAGAGGCACTTTTCGCTCCCGTCCCTGAGCAGTTGAGCCATTGCCTGGAGTATAAGGGTTGATTTTCCTACCCCCGGATCACCACCAATGAGTACAACCGAGCCCGCTACTACGCCTCCCCCGAGAACCCTGTCGAGTTCTCCAATATGTGTTGATATCCTGTTGTCGGTATTGAGAATGATTTCGGAGAGGGGGGTAGGGCTTGTTGCAGGAAGTGACCTGCTACCTGATTTCCTGCCGGTGACCTCCTCAACAAAGGTATTCCAGGCAGCACAGTCAGGGCATTTTCCGAGCCATTTAAGGGATGTATAGCCGCAGGCCTGGCATGTATAAACTGTCTTTGTCTTGCTCATCACTCCATCATTCCGATTAAACCCTGAGCATCCTCATGCCGCTGCCTATGTAATAGGCATTTCTGATGGCATCAACTGTAAATTTCTTTGCCGTCCTTGATGCCTCAAGGGCTGAATTACCAAGTGCGAGGTATGCGGTTAGCGCAGAGGTAAAAGCACAGCCTGTGCCGTGATATTCTCCAGCAAATCTTTCCGACTCAATCCGGTGAAACTCTGAGCCGTCATAGTAGAGATCGACAACCGCATCTCTGCTGCCCCTTGAAGTAGCATGTTCGGTAGCAGAGAAATGTCCTCCTGTTATAATCACTATTTCAGGCCCAATATCCTTGATTTTTCCGGCAGCCTCGTATAATGCGTCAAATCCCTCGATATTGATTCCGCTCAGGAGGGATGCCTCATATATGTTTGGGGTTATAATGGTGGTTAAGGGAAAGAGTATCTCCATCATCTTCTCAACTGTCCCCTCTTCAACGAGGGGCATACCTGAGGAGGATACCATTACAGGGTCTACCACAACCTTTTTTATCCCGTATTTTTTAAGTATTCCTGATACTACTTCCACTATTGAGCTGCTGTAAAGCATGCCTGTCTTGAGTGCATCCACCCTGACATCTTCAAGCAGTACTGCAAGCTGTTCTTTTACTGCATGGGGTTCAACGGGATGGATGGATTTGACGGCTGCACTGTTTTGTGCTGTAATTGATGTAAGTACAGAGAGGCCGTGTACTCCGATACGCTGAAAAACCTTGATATCAAGCTGTGCCCCTGCACCGGATGTTGGATCAGAGCCAGCTATAGTGAGGGCCGTCTTCATATGGTCAGAGTTTTACCTCAATAAAGACCCTGCTTCTGAGGGAACGGAGGTACTCTTTTAAAGACTTTCTGAGTTTTTTCTCTATGAGTATCTCGCGCACCTTTTTCCTAAGGGCTGCTTGCGAATCCGGCAGGCTTTTTCCTTCAAGCATAATAACATGAAATCCCTTGCCCGACCAGAAGGGTTGGCTATACTCTCCAACTTTCATTCCTTCTATTACCTGGAGAAATTCCTTTGCAAGGTCCTTCTTCTTTATGAAACCGAGGTCACCGCCTTTTGAAGCATCCGATCCTTCGGAAAATTTTCTTACAACACTTTCAAACGATTCACCACTGTCAAGTAGTTTAATTACCTCTGTTGCCTTTTTCCTTGCATCAGCTTTTTCTTCATTCGTTCCGGCCGGGAAGATAATGTGGCGGATTCTGTAACTTTCGGATAAATCAAAACTATCGCCGCTTGTTTTTATGTATTCCTCTATCTCACCTTCTGTAACGATTATTTTACTTCTTATCTCGATGTTGACCAGTTTGCTTAGGGTTATCTGTTCCGTCACCTTCTTTTTGTATTCCTGTAGCGTGAAGCCCTCATTCTTCAGTGCCTTAAGAAACTCTTTCTCACTGAGGCCGTATTTCTGTCGGATCCGGTTAATTGCAGAGTTTATGTCTTTTTCGGATACACCTATGTTCAACCGGCTTGCCTCATTGAGTTGTATCTTCGTGTCAATGAGCATATCGAGAAAGTCCTTTTCATATCTCTTGAGTTGCTCTTCTTTTTCTTCAGGAGAGAGCCCTGCGAGTTTGCCCGAAAGTTCGAATTCCATGGCCTTGTATAACTCACTCCAGGTAATCACATCTCTGTCCACGACCGCCACGACCCTGTCAAGGAGTATGCTTGCTGAAGCAGATGCCGTAAATAGCATTAGAATTGTTAATCCTGTAATGAGGTGGAGAAACCTTACCTTAGCCACTTTTCCGTATTCTGTTAGTTTTGTCATTATTTTTACATAAGGGTGATATCTTCAATCGCTGCACCAACAACAAAAATCTTTATATTATTGCACCCTTCATCAACAGGAATAAGAAAGAACCCTGTTTTGTCGTTATCTGATTTTGAGAGAAAATAACCCTTTTGCCAAGGAAGCTCCCCTTCAAGATAACCAAGTAGGCTCTCTTTGTCTTTAAATCTGACATAAACCTTCCTGCCTTTTTCCCTTGAGATTCCGTAGCGTTTAATCTCCCTGTAGGAAGGGTTGCCCTCAAAGGACCTTACAAAGAAAATAGCCTTAAGCAGGTCAATCCTGACATTTAAAATGTTGCCGGAAGGGTGCTCTTCAATAGTGAATTCTTTGGCAATCTCCGAGAAATCCCTGAGGCTGCCTTTAATTGTTGAACCATCCTGAAAACGTAGCACTACTTTTTCTGACATTGGTTTGTATCGGGTTATGCCTGAATTTTGGATACCCTCCTGCTCTTTAACATATGCGTGGTAGCTGCTCGCCATGGAGCATGTCTACAATCCTGGTTCCACCTATCAGGGTTTTAAGCAGGACAGTCCTTTCCGGCCCTCCTGTTACCCTTCCAATTACTGCCGAGTCTTTGCCAAGAGGGTGCTCCTTCATTGCATTTAATAAAGATTTTGCCACATTTCTGCCTGCAAAAGCAACAAGCACACCCTCGTTTGCCACATACAGGGGGTCTATCCCCAGCAACTCACAGGCACCCCTGATCCGTGCGGTCAGGGGAATTTTCTCCTCATCTATCTCTATACATGCACCAGCCTCAAGGGCTATCTCTTTAAGGGTTGTTGCAAGTCCACCGCGGGTGGGGTCCCTCATGGCATGAATATCAGGTGTGTGTGAAAGCATGGTATCTACCAGTCCGTTTAAGGCTGCCGTATCACTCAGAACAGGCGGCTCAAAGGTGAGTCCGTTACGTTCAGCCATAACAGCCACACCGTGATTGCCGATGGGACCACTCAGAATTACCACATCGCCGGGTATGACATTTTTAGGTGAGAGGCATATCCCTTTGCGTACCAACCCGATACCCGAGGTGTTGATGAATATTCCGTCACCCTTTCCTTTGTTGACCACCTTTGTGTCTCCGGTAATAATCCTGACACCTGCTGCCTCTGAGGCATTCTTTACAGAGCCGAGTATCTCCACGAGTGCATCCATGGGAAGGCCTTCCTCAATGATGAGGCTCAGGGACAGACAGAGTGTGGAGGCACCTGTCATGGAGATGTCATTGATGGTGCCGTTGACTGACAGGGAACCAATATCTCCGCCCGGGAAGAAGAGCGGTGAGACAACGTAGCTGTCAGTAGTAAAAACGAGCCTTCCGTTCATTGTTCCCCTGTCAGCGTCTTTTATCTCTAACGGGACTACGGCAGAGTCATTGAAGTCCTCTATACTGATGAGCGGACCGAGTACATCCCGTATCAGGGAATGCATTGCCTTGCCGCCACTGCCGTGGGCAAGGAGAATCTTTTCATTCCCGTCTTTTCGGTCAATAATCATAATTTTTAGTTCTTCTCCCTTCTGGTTGTTTTTTAAAGTCTCTTTTTTCTCAGCCTCAGGGAGTTGGTTACAACAGAGACTGAACTGAAGGCCATGGCTGCAGAGGCAAACACAGGGTTCAGCAGCGGTCCTCCAAAGGGATAAAGAATCCCGGCAGCAATCGGGATTCCAACAACGTTATAGAAAAAAGCCCAGAAGAGGTTCTGTTTTATTGTCCTGAGGGTGAGTTTGCTCAGCTTGATGGCTTCAACCACGCTTCTGAGGTCTCCCTTAATGAGTGTTATATCTGATGCCTCCATTGCAATGTCG
This sequence comes from Nitrospirota bacterium, assembly GCA_035873375.1. NCBI lineage: Bacteria > Pseudomonadati > Nitrospirota > Nitrospirota bacterium. The sequence continues at coordinate 69,003 of JAYWMQ010000043.1, forward strand.
GTTCCTGTTCCAATTGCTATCCCCACATGTGCCTCTGCAAGGGCAGGTGCATCATTAATCCCGTCACCTACCATGGCGACTATCTTTTTCTCGTCTTTCAGTTTTTTCACAGCCTCAACCTTTCCTTCCGGTAAAACCCCTGCAAAAAATCTGTCAATTCCAACCATCTCGGCAATGCGGGCAGCTGTCCGTTCATTGTCTCCTGTCAGCATGACAACTTCAATTCCCATTTCTTTCAGTTCCGAGATGGCCTCGACCGAGCCCTCTTTTATTGAGTCAGCTATTCCGAAAACACCCCTCACCTTATTGTTGACTGATACAAGGACTGCTGTCTTACCCTCTGATGAGAGTCTTTCAACCATATCCGGGACTCCGGTCAGGTCAACACCTTCCTTTTCAAGCAGAGAGAGGTTGCCGATAAAAATATTGTCAGTGCCAATCCTTGCTCGTATTCCACCTCCGGGTATTGCCTCAAACTTTTCAGGTTCTCTTAGATCAAGTCCGAGTTCTTTAGCCTTCCTGACAATGGCTTCAGCCAGAGGGTGTTCCGAGACCTTCTCGGCTGATGCAGATAGCTGCAGGACCGCATTTTTATCAGAGCCGTCCGTGCTTATTATATCAGTCAGTTCAGGTTCTCCTTTTGTTATGGTGCCTGTTTTGTCCAGTACAATGGTCTGTATCCTGTGGGCTGTCTCAAGTGCTTCTGCATTCCTGATGAGGATACCCTTTTCTGCTCCTTTTCCGGTTCCCACCATTATCGCCGTAGGCGTGGCAAGCCCAAGGGCACAGGGGCAGGCAATAATCAGAACAGCGATAAAATTCATCAAGGCCCTTGTAAATGCCGGCTCCGGCCCAAAGAAATACCATATTACAAAAGTGATGGTTGCTGTTATGATTACAACGGGTACAAATATGGAGGCAATCCTGTCAGCAAGCCTCTGTATGGGTGCCTTGCTTCCCTGTGCCTCCTCCACCAAACGGATTATCTGTGCCAGGGCTGTTTCCCTGCCGATCCTGGTTGCCTTTAATTTAAAGCTGCCGAACTTGTTAATCGTTCCGCCAAAGACCGTATCGCCTGCAGCCTTTTCAACGGGGAGGCTTTCGCCTGTCAGCATGGATTCATCAACTGAGGAATAACCGTTTGTCACAATTCCGTCCACAGGTATCCTTTCTCCTGGCCGTACAATAACCGTATCACCTGCCACAACCTCTTCAATGGGTATTTCCGACTCTCTTCCATTGCGCTCCACCCTTGCCGTCTTTGCCTGAAGTCCGATGAGTTTCCTTATGGCCTCGGATGTCCTCCCCTTTGCCCTTGCCTCAAGAAGACGCCCCAGGAGTATGAGAGTGATTATTATTGATGAGGTATCAAAATAAATATGTGCCTTCAGCCCACCACTTTCAAATATTTCGGGGAAGAAGGTTGCTGTTACGCTATAGAGGTAGGCTGCAGATGTGCCCATGGCAATAAGGGTGTTCATGTTTGTTGAGAGATGCTTTATAGCCACCCATGCACCCCTGTAAAACCGTATGCCTGCCCAGAACTGGACTACAGTGGCAAGCAGGAAGAGGGTATACCAGCTTGACAGGAGGGGTATGCTGGTAAAGCTTCCGAGGAGAATCAGAGCTGAAATGACGGCACTGACCCTGAACTTCAGCAGGAGGTTCCTGTATTCCCTTTCCCGGCTCTCCTTTTCCCTGTCTGTGAACTCCTCTGTTATTGCCTCTGCCTCATATCCCTCTGCCTTTACTGCCTTCTTGAAATCCTCAAACCCGGTGAGCGTTGGAATATACTCAACCACCGCCTTTTCGGACGCGAGATTGACATTGACACTCACCACACCATAGGGTTTCTTTAAGGCCCGCTCAACTGCTGCCACACATGCAGCACATGTCATTCCCCTTATTGCAAATTCCAGCCTTGAAGTTGCTACGTCGTATCCCTCTGCCTTAACAGCCTGAATCAGACTTTCAATTGGAATGTAATCACTTGCGGTAATTGATGCCTTTTCAGAGGCAAAATTTACTGACACTTCCGTGACCCCTTCGATTTTACTCAGGGCCCTCTCCACTGCCTTTACACAGGAGGCACACGTCATCCCCTTTACAGGTAAGGTTATTCTCATTCAGGATGCCTTATGGATTTTTTGTCTTTCATTTAATTTATTATTTGAAATATTATACTATTATTCTATACTGTATTATATACTCTAATTGATGAAGAAATTATGAAAAAGACAGAGCGGCGAATGATTAGCATGTACTTACCTGCATAGCAGGTGAATATCTTTGAAAGGAGGTTGTTTGTTATGGCAAAACCTGTAATTGATTGGGATTTATGTGAGGGATGTGAGTCATGTGTGGCAATATGCCCTGATGTCTTTGAGATGCAGGATGATGACAAGGCTCATGTGAAGAATCCTGATGCCTGTGATACCTGTGACTGTCAGGAGGCAGTTGAAGTCTGTCCGACTGAAGCTATTAAAATGGAAGATTAGTGAAAGGCGGGGAGGGCATTTATCCCTCCCCCTTTCCTGATATTCTGTTTTTCTGTTTTTATGCCTTTTTAGAACGTTTTCCGGAAACGGCCCTTCCAGCAGGTTTTTTAGAAGTTACTTTTTTTGTAGCCTTTTTGGCGGTCTTTTTCCCCGGCTTGGCTTTCCTCGTCACTTTTTTTGGTATTCCGGCTTCAAGCTTTTCGATCTGACCCTCTATCTTCCTGATCTTTTCGACAATAGCGGTAATTTTTTCATTGGTCATGGGGTTTCTTCTCTTATCGGACGCAACTTCGTAGACCCTTCCGCCAAGGTCTGTCAGGAGAACCTGAATCTTCTGTTTTAGTTCAAATACCTTCACCTTTTTCTTAACGTCGTCAGACAGGGTTCCAGCCCTTTTCTTGATAACAGTTGTTCCTTCCTTGAAGGCGTGTAATCCCTCATCAAAGCCTTTCTTGATGTCTTTTTTCAGCTTATCCCAAAAAGCCATAAGTCCTCCTTGCCATGTTTTTTTAAAATCATGCCCTAATTATAGCATTATAGCATATTGCAAGAGCAGGTCAATTTAAAAAACTTTTGATTCTATAAGAATTTTTTTTCTCTACATTCTTGACAAAGGACAAATATCTGTGATAAAGTTCACCACGATTTCACATAACTATATAAAACTTAAACCCCTGGAGAGAAGATGCTCGAATTAAACAAATGGTTTTTTGTCCAGTTAGCCAATTTTCTTATTTTACTGTTTCTGCTTAATATCCTGCTTTTCAGACCACTCCTGAATCTCTTTAAAGAGCGAAAGGAAAATATAGACGGTGCCATTGAGGAGGCGAAGAGGCTTAACGAAAAGAAGGATGAGGAATTAGCCAGGTTTAATAAGGAACTATCTGATGCAAGAGAGAAGGCAAAAGATTTCTACAACTCTTTGCGGCAGGAAGGTCTCCTGAAACAGAAAGAGATGATTGCACAGGCCCAGGCGGAAGCCCTGAAGGAGATAGATGCGGCACAGGCAGAGATAAGAAGAGAGACCGAGAAAGTCCGCAGACTCCTTGGTGATGATGTGAGAAGGTTCTCGGAAGAGATTGTTGAAAAGCTTATTGAAGTAGAAGTATAAATACAAAAACCTTTTATTAATAATTAAATGAGGTATGAATAAGAACGTGAGCAATAAAGAAAATCAAAAATCGAAAATCAAAAATCGAAAGTCTATTTCCCCTTTTATCAGTTTTGTTATAGTCTTTGTCCTTTCACTGTCTCATGCAGCAGCAGTCTTTGCCATGAAAGGAGAGGGTGAGGGCGGCAGTGACTGGCAGAGTTGGCTATGGAAGATAGTCAATTTCGCCATCCTTCTGTTTATCCTTCTGAAATTTCTCAAAAAACCCATGAAGGACTATTTTAAACAAAGGACCGAATTGATAGAGAAGTCGCTGACCGAGGCAAGAGAAGCAAAGGAGCTGGCACAGAAGGCCCTTAAGGAAGTGGAAGAAAAGTTGACGCTTAAAGACCAGGAGATAGAGAGGATAATTGAATCTGCAAAACAGTCCGGCCAGGCGGAGCATGATAATCTGATTGAGCAGGGTAAAGAGATGAGCGAGAAGATAAGACAGCAGGTCAGGACGAATATAGAGATGGAACTGAAGAATGCCAAGGCAGCTCTGAGGGCAGAGGCTTCAGGGCTGGCACTGAAATTGGCAGAAAAGAGGCTTAGGGAAAGGCTCACGGAAGAAGAACAGATGAGGCTCCTTGAAGAATCCATTAAGAGGTTAGAGGGTTAGGATGGCAGGTAAAGAGAAGAGATTTGCAAAGAAATATGCGAGGATGTTTTTTAATACTACAGGTGTGGATCTTGCCGAAAGGGCCATTGCCGAGTTGAATATTATCAATGACCTGATGAACGGAAGCAAGGAGATAAAGAACTTTTTTCTGAGCCCACTATTTGCAGAGGAAGAGAGACAGAAGACGATTGAGGCTCTTTCCGGGAAGCTTGGATTCTCTGAGGTGACAAGAAACTTTCTTGTCTTTATCACTCAGCACAAGGCGGTGTCAGCCCTTCCGGATATCATCAGGCATTTTGTTAATATATATTTTGAGAAAAAGAAGAAGGCGAAGGCCACTGTAGTAACACCGTTTAAGTTTGACGGGAAGTATGAGGACAGGCTTGTAGCATCTCTCCGGAAACTTACAGGCAGGGATGTTGATATTGAGTATCTTTATGATCCGGAACTGCTTGGCGGTATTGTAGTGAAGGTTGGCAGTACGATGTACGACAGTAGCCTGAAGGGTCAGCTCAGGCTATTAAAAGAAGAGTTAATAAAGGGGTGATATGATGGAAATCAAGGTTGAAGAAATCAGCGAGCTGATTAAAAAGCAGATTAGCGACTTTGAAAAAAAGGTTGATGTCAGCGAGATCGGGACTGTTTTGAGTGTTGGTGACGGTATTGCCAGGGTTTATGGTCTGGAAAATGCCATGGCGAGTGAGCTTCTGGAGTTTCCTAATAATGTCTTCGGCATGGCACTGAACCTTGAGGAAGACATGGTTGGTACGGTGCTTTTTGGTGAGGATACCTTCATTAAGGAAGGAGATATCGTAAAACGTACCGGCAGGATCATGGAAGTTCCTGTTGGTGATGCAATGCTCGGCAGGGTTGTCAATGCCATTGGCCAGCCCATTGACGGCAAGGGTCCGATTGATACAAAAGACACAAGGCATGTCGATATTGTTGCACCCGGCATAGTGGACAGACAGCCTGTTGGTGAGCCTTTGCAGACGGGTTTGAAGGCGATAGATGCAATGATTCCGATAGGCAGGGGGCAGAGGGAACTTATTATTGGTGACCGTCAGACAGGAAAAACAGCCATTGCAATAGACGCCATTATCAATCAGAAGGACACCGATGTTTTCTGTATCTATGTTGCAATCGGTCAAAAGAGGGCATCAGTTGCGAGGGTAGTCAAGACACTCGAAGAGAATGGGGCGCTGGATTATACAATCGTTGTTGCCTCTACAGCTTCAGAGCCGGCACCACTGCAGTATATTGCCCCTTATTCGGGTTGTGCCTTGGGTGAATTCTTCAGGGATAACGGCAAACACGCACTTATAATATATGATGACTTAAGTAAGCAGGCTGCTGCTTACAGGCAGCTCTCGCTTCTACTGAGGCGTCCGCCAGGACGTGAGGCATACCCTGGAGATGTCTTTTATCTGCACTCAAGATTGCTTGAGAGGGCGGCAAAGCTCTCGGACAAGCTTGGTGGAGGTTCCCTGACGGCACTTCCAATAATTGAAACACAGGCTGGTGACGTCTCGGCATACATCCCGACCAATGTTATATCCATTACAGACGGCCAGATATATCTTGAACCTGATCTTTTTTACGCCGGTATCAGACCTGCTGTTAATGTCGGCCTTTCAGTCAGCCGTGTTGGTGGCGCTGCACAGACAAAGGCAATGAAACAGGTTGCAGGAACCCTGAGGCTGGACCTTGCACAGTTCAGGGAGCTGGCAGCCTTTGCCCAGTTCGGCTCCGACCTTGACAAGTCAACGCTCATGCAGATAGAACGTGGGAAGAGGATGGTGGAGCTGCTGAAGCAGGGCCAGTATCAGCCACTCACGATGGATGAGCAGATAATAGTGCTTTATGCGGGCACTCAGGGGTTCCTTGATGACCTCCCGGTTGAGGCTATAGGCAGCTTTGAGCAGGGACTTCTCAGTTATTTCAGGAGTCAGAAACCTGAAATAAAAGAGGAGATAATGACTAAAAAAGCCCTTGATGAGGAGCTTAAGAATAAAATTAATGAGGCAATATCTGCCTTTAAATCAACGTTTCAGCCTTAAAATTGAAGATTGACAATTGAAAAATGCGAAAGGCATAAATCAGGAATGGTTAATCAAAAGACGATTGATGAATGAATGTAAATGAGACTTCTCAATAGTCAATAGTCAATAAATAAAGAGGGATAGATGGCAACCTTAAGAGATATAAAAAGAAGAATAACCTCCATCAAGAGTACGTCCAAGATAACGAGGGCGATGAAGATGGTCTCTGCCGCCAAGCTGAGGAGGGCGCAGGATAGGATGTTTGCCCTGAGACCCTATTCGGACAAGATGAGGGAGGTTCTGTTGTCACTTGCACAGCCGGGAGGCCAGGACAGGCACCCCCTGCTTAAGGTAAGACCGAGGAAGACCGTTGAGGTTTTAATACTTACAAGTGACAAGGGCCTGTGTGGAGCCTTTAATACCAATGTCTTAAAGGCAGGGGAGAGTCTTGTCAGAGACCTTAGAACAGAGGGTTTTGAGGTAAGTATAAGCACTATTGGCAGAAAGGCCAAGGATTATTTTAAACGTAGAAACACTCCGATAAGACAGGTTTGGACCGGGCTATCCGGAAAGATATCCTATACATCAGCTCAGGAAATAGCAGTTGATTTAATGGACGAGTATATCGATGAGACATTTGATGAGTTGTATCTCATATACAACGAATTCAAGTCAGTTGCTTCCCAGAAGGTTACCAAACTGCGTCTTCTTCCATTAGGTGAAGTGGAGCATAAAGAGGAAGAGGAGATGAAGGATTTTCTCTTTGAACCTGCCGAGGAAGAGATATTTAACAGGTTGCTGCCGAAGAGTGTTGAGATTCAGATTTACAGAAGCATGCTGGAGTCCCGTGTTTCAGAAGAGGCTGCGAGGATGACGGCGATGGAAAATGCCACAAAGAGCGCAGAAGACATGATCGATAGATTGACCCTTGAATATAATAAGGCGCGTCAGGCAACTATTACCAGGGAACTTATGGATATAGTCGGTGGAGCTGAGGCGATTAATGATTGACGATTGACAGGATTGATTATTGACAATTGGAAATAAAAAGGGATTATTCATTTATCAAATAGACAATCAATACAGGAGGTATAAGGATGAATAAAGGAAAGGTTGTTCAGGTGATAGGTGCAGTGCTTGACGTGGAATTTGAGACAGAACTGCCTGCGATACTGAATGCCCTGAAAATAGAGCAACCCGCAGACCCTGAGAAAGGCACCTCGGATATCCGGCTTACCCTTGAGGTGGCGTCCCATCTTGGGGACAATATAGTCAGGGCAATCGCTATGGGACCCACGGATGGAGTGGTTCGCGGTATGAGTGTCGCAGATACGGGTCAGCCGATAACCGTTCCTGTAGGTGAGGCAACACTCGGCAGGATAATCAATGTTATCGGTGAGCCTTATGATCAGGCTGGTCCCATCGAGACGGATGAGAGGTGGCCGATTCACAGGCTGGCACCTGAGTTTGATGAGCAGGAGCCGACAACCCAGGTATTTGAAACAGGCGTTAAGGTTTTTGACCTCCTCGTTCCATTTGTCAGGGGTGGCAAAATGGGAATGTTTGGTGGTGCAGGGGTTGGCAAGACCGTTGTTATCATGGAGATGATTCATAATATCGCCCTTGTTCACGGTGGTGTTTCCGTCTTTGCCGGTGTTGGTGAAAGGACAAGGGAAGGCAATGACCTCTATCTTGAGATGAAGGAATCAGGTGTTATTGACAAGGCAGCACTTATTTATGGACAGATGAACGAGCCCCCTGGCGCAAGATTGAGGGTCTCCCTTACAGCGCTTACAGCAGCAGAGTATTTCAGAGACCAGGGACAGGACGTCCTTATCTTTATAGACAATATATTCAGGTACACACTGGCAGGTTCCGAGGTCTCCGCCCTTCTCGGCAGGATGCCTTCTGCTGTGGGTTATCAGCCAAACCTTGCAACTGATATGGGAATGCTTCAGGAGAGGATTACAACAACGAAAAAGGGCTCCATTACATCCATGCAGGCTATATATGTCCCTGCCGATGACCTTACAGACCCTGCAGTTGCCACGGCATTTACACATCTTGACGGGACGGTTGTTCTTTCGAGGCAGATTTCCGAGCTCGGTATCTATCCTGCCGTTGACCCCCTTGACTCTACATCAAGGGCTCTTGATCCAAGGGTTGTCGGCGATGAACACTATAATGTCTCACGTGGTGTCCAGATAATTCTGCAGAGGTACAAGGAACTCCAGGATATCATTGCAATTCTTGGTATGGAGGAACTTTCAGAAGATGACAAGTTGACGGTTGCCAGGGCAAGAAAGATACAGAGATTCCTTAGCCAGCCATTCCATGTTGCAGAGACATTTACGGGCACCCCTGGAAAGTACGTGAAACTGGAAGATACAATAAAGGGCTTTAACGCTATAATTGACGGTAAATATGATGACATGCCGGAACAGGCATTTTATATGGTCGGTACCATTGAAGAAGCCGAGGAGAAGGCTGCAAAGCTTGGATGGAGCAAGGCCTGATAATCCAAGCACTTAACGGGTAATGCTGAATTAAAGATTATGGTGATAGAAATTACAGAATGGAGTTTTAAATGGCTGAAAAATTAACCCTTGAGGTGGTGTCACCTTACGGTTTGGTTCTGAAAGAAGAGGTTGATGAGGTAGTTGCTACCGGTTCGGAGGGTGAGTTTGGAGTCTTGCCGGGACATGTACCCCTTGTAACCACCCTCAAGATCGGGATGCTTGTGTGCAAAGAGGGTGGAACAGTAAGTTATGTCTTTGTTAATTCCGGTTATGCAGAGGTTAATGAAGACAGGGTTTTGATCCTTGCAGACAGTGCCGAACGTGCAGAGGATATAGATGTGGAAAGGGCAAAAAATGCAATGAAGCGCGCTGAGGAGAGGTTGAGAAAGCAGGAAGAGATTGACTTTGCCCGTGCACAGGCTGCACTTGACAGGGCGATCATAAGGGTGCAGCTTGCTGAAAAAAAGGGACATCAAAAATCCCTGTAGTTGAAAAAAGTTGCAGATTCATGTTTTAATATTGCTGCCTTTAAACTGACCCGGTGAGGCCGGTAAGGCAGGGGGATCTGAAGATTACTCTAAAAACCGCAATTAATGTATTGAAAACCTTTCTCCTGAAAGCAGGGGGAAAGGTTTTTTTATGTCATGCCTAAGGAACTTCTTGATAGCAAGGATATGGACAGGACCATTACAAGAATGGCTCACGAGATTCTTGAGAAGAACAGGGGAGTGGAAAGAGTCTGTCTTGTGGGTATTCAGAGGGGCGGAGTTTACCTGGCTAAAAGACTTGCCGAGAAGATCAAGCTGATAGAGGGACGGGATGTGCCTGTTGGTGCACTGGATATTGCCCTGTATAGGGATGACCTCAATATCCGCAAGGAATATCCTGCGGTAAGAAAAACAGACATACCTTTTGAGATAACCGGACAGGTGGTTGTTCTGGTGGATGATGTGTTGTTTACCGGCCGTTCAATAAGGGCGGCAATGGATGCCTTAATGGATATAGGGCGGCCGGCAAGGATTGAACTTGCAGTCCTTATAGACCGGGGGCACAGGGAACTGCCTGTACGTGCGGACTTTGTGGGAAGAAATATTCCAACTTCCCATGAAGAAAACATAGTGGTTGAATTTCTGGAAGAGGGCGGTAAAGACAGGGTTGTCCTTAACCAGGATTGAGAAAAAACGTTATGAGACAATAGGAGAGTAAGGGATTACGTATAATCCGAAACTTGCAACTTGTACGGGGTGAAACAATAAGTGAGTGAGACAGGCCAGCAACTCAGGAACAAGGATATTGTAGGCATAAAAGACCTGTCCCGTGATGAGATTGAATTGATTCTGAATACTGCGGTGGGTTTCAGGGATGTCCTGCGGAGAGACATCAAGAAGGTTCCGACCCTCAGGGGAAAGACCGTGGTTAATCTCTTTTTTGAGCCCTCAACGAGGACGAGGACCTCTTTTGAGCTTGCAGCCAAAAGGCTCAGCACGGATGTAATAAATTTCTCCGTCTCAGCCAGCTCCGTGGTAAAGGGTGAGAGCCTGATCGATACAGCCATGACGATACAGGCCCTTGGTGCTGATGTTGTTATCATCAGGCACTCCTCCTCAGGGGTCCCTCACCTCCTTGCAAGACACCTGAATGCCTCAGTGATTAATGCAGGTGACGGCATTAACGAGCACCCTACCCAGGCGCTTCTTGATGCCTTCACGATTATGGAGAAATATGGCAGGATAAGGGGACTTAAAATTGCCATTGTCGGAGATATACTGCACAGTCGTGTTGCAAAGTCCAATATTTACTGTCTCAGGACCCTGGGTGCGGAAGTCAGACTGATTGGTCCGCCAACCCTGATTCCTGAGGGGCTTATTGATCCCGATATCGAGATATTTCATAATATGGAGGAGGGACTCAGGGATATTGATGTTGTTATGATGCTGCGTATACAAATGGAGAGGCAGGACAGGGGGTTTTTCCCCACAACAGATGAGTATTTCAGACTCTGGGGACTGACCCTGGAGCGGCTTTCCCTTGCAAAGCCCGGGGCAATAGTGATGCATCCCGGTCCAATGAACCGTGGGATCGAGATAGTCTCGGATGTTGCCGACAGTCCACAATCCGTAATCCTTGAGCAGGTGACAAACGGTATTGCCGCAAGAATGGCGGTGCTTTACCTGCTTTCGGGCAGGAGAGGCTGAATCCGGTGGTTCTGAAAGGGACGGATAAAGAGGAGCCTGGATAGATGATGAGAAAAGATTTGAACCTGATAATCAGGAACGGGCATATAATTGACCCCTCACAAGGGATCGACGGTAAGGGAGCCCTGCTGGTTGAGGGGGGGAAGATAAAGGAAGTCTTTCAGGATTCAGGATTCAGGATTCAGGATGACTCAATATATGAGATTATTGATGCCACTGGTCTCTATGTCCTGCCCGGGCTTGTTGATATGCATGTTCACCTGAGAGAGCCCGGGTTTGAGTACAAGGAGACCATAAAGACCGGTACAATGGCTGCTGTAAGGGGTGGCTTTACCAGTGTATGTTGCATGCCGAATACAAAGCCGGTTAATGACAATGAAACAGTTACCGAGTTTATCCTGAGAAAGGCCTATGCTGAGGGTGCATGTTATGTCTATACCATTGGTGCCATTACCAAGGGTCAGAAGGGCGAGGAGCTTGCCGAGATGGGCATGATGAGAGAGGCTGGGTGTGTGGCATTTTCAGATGACGGCTTTCCTGTAATGAATAGTCTCCTGATGAGAAGGGCACTTGAATACTCAAAAGTTTTTGGTGTGACCATAATCTCGCATGCAGAAGACCTGAACCTGTCTTCAGGCGGGGTGATGAATGAAGGTCCTTTATCACTTATGCTTGGACTCAGGGGGATTCCTGCAGAGGCAGAGGTGATAGCGATAATGCGTGATATAGAGCTTGCAGCACTTACAGGTGGAAGACTTCATATCGCCCATGTCTCCACTGCCGGCGGTGTCAGGGCCATTAGGGAGGCAAAGAAGGCCGGGATAGAAGTTACGGCAGAGACCTGCCCACATTACTTTACCCTTACAGAGGAGGCGGTACGTGATTATAATACCAACGCAAAGATGAATCCTCCACTGAGGAGAGACGGAGACGTTGAAGCTGTAAAGCAAGGACTTTCTGATGGTACGATTGATGTTATTGCCACCGATCATGCCCCACACCACATGGATGAGAAACTCTGCGAGTTTGACCGGGCAGCCCCCGGGATATCAGGTCTTGAAACAGCACTGCCGCTATGCCTCAGACTGGTTGAAGAGGGAGTCTTGTCCTTAAGTGAGCTTGTTAAAAAGATGGCGCTGAACCCGGCAAGGATTCTCGGAATGGAGAAAGGCAGTCTGAGAAAAGACGCAACGGCAGATATTGTTTTAGTAGACCCCCACAAGGAGTTTACTGTAAACTCCGGAGAGTTTATCTCCATGGGTAAAAACACGCCTTTTGAAGGCTGGCAATTAAAGGGTGTACCTGCTGTTGTTACGTGTAAGGGAAGGATTTATAACATGGATGCCGGAATTGTCAAGGAGCTATAATTTCTATTGGTGCCCCTGTTCAGCCTTTTCCTCTCTGTTTTAGGGGCAGTGCAGTTTCTGTGCTTGACATGTATAGTTTTGAGATAATATAATTTAGATTTTTAATCTCTATATCAGGGGAAGGAGGTGCTTTGGGGTAGGTCGTATACTTAATTCATGTAAATAATCGGGGTTGCTCTGGTTGCTATCAAAGAAAACTGTAGGGTTTTAAAAATTGAGGAGGATTAAATGGGAAAACGTTTTAGTGTGATTAATGTTTTTATGACGTTGTTAATTGTTGCAGGCTTTATTCCGATATCAGTTCAGGAAGCTGATGCCGTTCCATCATTTGCCAGGAAATATGGAACTAACTGTAGCGCATGTCACTCAACATGGCCCATGCTGAATGCCACGGGCAGGTCGTTTAAGGAGAACGGTTACAGGTTCCCGGGGGTTACAGATAAGGACAGGGCAATCTCTGATGACTTGTATGTGGATAAGACCTTTCCGGTTTCAGCGGTACTTACTGCAAGACCGTATGATGAGAAGAGGCGTAATGGTACAAAGATGAGAGCGATCCATGAGGCAGAACTTATGGCTGCGGGTATTCTCTATAAGAATGTATCCGGATTCCTTGAGCTTGAGGCGGAAGATGAGAACGGGTTTAATGTTGAAATACCAACTGCGTCTCTGAGCTACCACTATTCAGGTTTATTCAATCTGCAGTTTTCATACTCCGACATGTTATTGGCCGATCCATACGATACCTACTCTTCCCGTGTGCTGACGAGGGGCAAATATTCGGTTATTGACCAGGTATTTGGGGGGGCTGACGGTGGAGGCAAGCTTCGCAGTTCACGCCAGGTGCTCTCTGTATACGGAAGGCCAGTTAACAATGTCTTCTATACCGTGGGACTGAGTGGTATTGCAGGGGATGCAGAGGGCAAAAACGCCAAGAACCTACATGCAAGGGTGGCTGTGGATGTACTCCCCAATACAATGGTGGGACTCTTTGGTGTGAGTGGAGAATGGGATGACCCTGATGCTGGTCTGACACGTGACTTCAGGCGTCTCGGCCTTGATTTTCAGGCAGACTATAATGACTTCAGGTTTATGGGGGTCTTCCTCAGTGCTGAGGATGATAATTCGATTGGTGTGAAGGAAGAGAACAATGCATGGTACCTACAGGCTTTGTATGTCGTGTCAAGGAATTCAAGTCCATGGATTGTGCCTCTTATCCGGGTTGACAGTTATGAAAAGAATGACGGGGCTGCTGAGTACAGTGAACTCACCCTCAACTCTTCATATTACTTTACCCAGAATATTAAGGCAATAGCCGAGTTCTGGACTCAGGTGGATGTCCCTGATACAGTAGATAAGGACAACCGTCTTACCGTCCAGATATCAGCAGCATTTTAACCAAGTCTTTGCAGAGTTTCTTGCCGGAGCGGGGAGTGCACATCTCCCCGCTCTTTTAATACGGACTGGTGGAAGTTCCCTCTTCTGATTACTCAGATCATGTGAGTCCCGTCTCAGAGGGAACGGACCCCTCTCTCCTGTATTGTTTCATTTATTGTTTTCCTTGTTCATCAATCCTGGTAACATATCATGTTCTGACCAGTCCCTGACACATTTTCTTCGGGCACTTTGGGTTCAAGGGTGATGAGGAGATTTATATATAGGGTTCTGTGATATAATTAACGGCAAACATGGAAATAAAATGCTCACGGAGGCTGAATGAAAAAGGCTTTACTTGTTCTTTCAGACGGAATGGTGTTTGAAGGTGAATCCTTTGGCGCTGACGGGGAAACAAAAGGTGAGGTGGTCTTTAACACCTCCATGACAGGCTATCAGGAGATACTTACAGACCCGTCATATAAGGGGCAGATTGTCACCATGACATATACGCAGATGGGCAACTATGGTGTGAATGAAGAGGATAATGAGTCAGCAGGGGGCCCAAAGATCGAAGGCTTTGTTGCAAGGGAGTGTCTGGATTATTCCAGCAACTGGCGTTCAATCATCTCACTTAACGGGTATCTTGAAAGACACGGCGTGGTTGCAATCCAGGGGATTGATACAAGGGCGCTTACAAGACATATAAGGAACTTCGGGGCACGGATGGGAATTATTTCAACTGAAGACCTGAGCCCGGAGAGTCTGTATGAGAAGGTGAGGGTACATCCCGGCATTGGCGGCGTTGACCTTGTAAGGTATGTAACCACGGATAAACAGTACAAATGGACCGAAAAGGTTTGGAGATGGGAAGATAATTCAAAATCAGGGAAGGTGTTCCCGCTCAAAAAAGTGGTTGTTTACGACTTTGGCGTCAAATTCAATATACTCCGCAATCTTGCAGATGCAGGTTTTGATATAACGGTTGTGCCTGCTGAGACGCCTGCAGAGGCGGTGCTTGAAATGAACCCTGATGGAATAGTTCTGAGTAACGGGCCCGGAGACCCCGAGGCAGTGGTTTACGGTATTGAGAATACAAGGAAACTTCTTGGCAGGAAACCGGTTTTTGGAATATGTCTCGGTCACCAGATACTGGGACTTGCCCTGGGTGGAAAGACGTATAAACTCAAGTTCGGCCATCATGGCGGCAATCATCCTGTAATGGACCTGCTGACAGAAAAGGTTGAGATTACATCCCAGAATCATAATTACTGTGTGGATATCGGCAGCCTTGGCACGCAGGTAAGGCTTACCCATAAAAACCTCTATGATGGTACTGAAGAGGGAATGCAGCATGTGGAATTCCCGGTCTTTTCTGTCCAGCATCATCCGGAGGCAGGTCCTGGGCCGAATGATTCAGTACATCTGTTTAAGAGATTCGGGGAGATGATTGAAAACAACAGATGAATGAATCCGGGGCATACAGGGTGGAGATAGAAGACAGCAGGGTTGTGCTGAGGACTACCTCCTTTAAAGCGGAACGGGGCAGTGTCCTGCATAGCGGGATATACAACAGGGAGTTTTCCTCGAGTCTTGTTGCTGTTACAGTTTCAGCGGCGGTGCTTGCCTTTTTTGCCCTCAGACACGAATTGCAGATACTTCATTATGTGATGGCAGTGGCGGTTTTTGTTGTAGTCTTTCCCCTTGCCAGGTTCTACCTCTTCAAAGAACCCTGCCTTGAGACGGTCTTTGACCTGGATGCAGGAAGTGTGAGCATAACCCTCAGAAAACCCTTTGGAAGCAGAAGCATAAAAAAGCCTTTGGGCTCACTTGATGATATCAGGATAAGTCACTTACGGATGGAACCCGAGAACCCCGATGGAGTAGCCTTTGTAAAGAAGATAGCCCTGCAGCATGGTACCGTTATTCCGGGGTTTGGACAGATAGAGGACTTTTATAACGTAGAATTAAGATTTGACGGTGAGGGGTTCATCATATTAACCACAAAAACAGAATCAGAGGCCAGGGCGGTTGTTGATAAACTGAGAAAATATGTGCGTCTACAAGGGCTTGAATCAGTGTGAATATTATTGCTTTGTAACATTAGTCATATGGCTGAATACAAGAATCTGTGTAATCTGAGAAATCTGCGGATATATAAGACTCTTTTTTCATAATAAACAACCAGTGAGGTGATTGTGCCAAAGAGAGACGATATTAAAAAGATACTCCTGATAGGTTCAGGCCCTATAGTGATTGGACAGGCGTGTGAGTTTGATTACTCGGGAGCCCAGGCATGCAAGGCCCTCAGGGAGGAGGGTTATGAGGTGGTACTTGTCAACTCCAATCCAGCCACCATTATGACGGATCCTGAAATGGCGGATATTACCTATATCGAGCCGCTGACAGCCGAGATAATTGAATTGATCATTGAGAGGGAGAGGCCCGATGCTCTACTTCCCACCATGGGTGGACAGACAGCCCTGAACCTTACTGTTGAACTTGCTGAAGCAGGAATTCTTGATCGTTACGGGGTTGAACTGATTGGTGCAAAGCTCCATGCCATCAAGAAGGCTGAGGACCGTGAGCTCTTCAAGGATGCCATGGCCAGGATTGGTCTTGATGTTCCGCGTTCCAGTGCCGTCAAGAACATAAAAGAGGGACTTGACGTTGTGGGCTATGTTGGTTTCCCGGCAATTCTGAGACCTGCCTTTACCCTTGGCGGTACAGGCGGGGCTGTGGCATACAACGTGGAAGAATACAGGGCACTCCTTGAGAATGCGCTCAAATTGAGTCCGGTGAGTCAGGTGCTTGTTGAAGAGTCAGTGCTTGGCTGGAAGGAATACGAGCTTGAGGTGATGAGGGATGGCAATGACAATGTGGTGATTATATGCTCCATAGAGAATCTTGACCCCATGGGTGTCCATACAGGGGACTCCATTACTGTTGCACCGGCACAGACCTTAACCGATAAGGAGTATCAGAGGATGAGGGATGCATCGATTGCAGTAATCAGGGAGATAGGTGTTGACACCGGGGGCAGCAATATCCAGTTTGCCCTGAATCCTGAAGACGGGAAGATGGTTATCATAGAGATGAACCCGAGGGTTTCTCGTTCATCAGCCCTTGCCTCCAAGGCTACGGGTTTCCCGATAGCAAAGATTGCTGCAAAACTCGCGGTTGGTCTTAATCTTAACGAGATTCCAAACGATATAACGAGAGAGACCCCTGCCAGTTTTGAACCCACGATTGATTATGTAGTGACAAAAATCCCGAGGTTTGCCTTTGAAAAGTTCCCGGAGGCGGATTCCACACTTACAACCCAGATGAAGTCTGTCGGAGAGGTCATGTCAATAGGCAGGACTTTTAAAGAGTCCCTGCAAAAGGCCCTGCGGAGTCTGGAGGCAGACAGTTATGGCCTGGAGGAGAGGATTGCAGGAATTGATGAGATAAGGGAGAAGCTGAAGACGCCAAACTGTGAGAGGATATGGTACATAGCCCAGGCATTCAGGGAGGGACTGAGTGTTGAGGATATTCATGAGATAACGTGGATCGATCCATGGTTTCTGAATAACATCAGAGAGATAGTCGAGTTGGAAAACGAGATTAAAAATTCACAACTCACAACCCGCAACTCGCAACCCGCAACCCCTGACCCGCAACTCCTTTACAAGGCCAAATCCTGGGGTTTTTCAGACAGGAGAATTGCCGGGCTTGCAGGCCTCAGAGAGGCGGATATCAGGGAGATCAGGAAAAAACTCGGTATGCGGGCTGTCTATAAAATGGTTGATACCTGTGCTGCAGAGTTTGAGGCATATACACCGTATCTGTATTCTACTTATGAAAGGCCGTTTTATAAGTTAGAAGACAGAAGTCAGGACTCAGGGGACAGAGAAGAGGCCTCATTATCCGTTGCCAGGGTGGAATGTGAAGCTAACCCCTCAAGCCGCAGGAAGATCATGATCCTCGGCAGCGGCCCTAACCGTATTGGTCAGGGGATAGAGTTTGACTACTGTTGTGTCCATGCGGTTTTTGCCCTTAAAGAGATGGGGTATGAGACCATAATGGTGAACTGCAATCCAGAGACCGTCAGCACTGACTATGACACATCAGACAGGCTGTATTTTGAGCCCCTCACACTCGAAGATGTCCTGAATATAATCGAGGTGGAGAAGCCGGAAGGCGTTATCGTACAGTTCGGGGGACAGACCCCTCTTAAATTAGCTGTTCCACTTGAGAGAGAAGGGGTAAGGATTCTTGGTACCCCTCCGGATGCCATTGACAGGGCGGAAGACAGAAGGAGGTTTAAGGAGCTTCTGCATAAACTCGGTCTGAGGCAGCCCAACAGTGGAACGGCCATGAGCCCTGAGGAGGCTGTCAGGGTGGGAGAGGAGATTGGCTACCCTGTGATGGTAAGACCCTCTTATGTGCTTGGAGGCAGGGCAATGGAGATCGTCTATGACGAGACCTCCCTGCAGGATTACATGCAGAGGGCGGTGAAGGCTTCGCCTGAACACCCTGTGCTTATTGACAAATATATAATGGACGCCATAGAGGTGGATGTGGATGCGGTCTCTGATGGAGATGCTGTTGTTATCGGCGGGCTGATGGAGCACATTGAGGAGGCTGGAATTCATTCAGGGGATTCAGCCTGCTCCCTCCCTCCCTTTTCGCTCTCTGAGGAGATAGTCAGTGAGATAAAGCGGCAGGCGAGGGCACTTGCCAGGGAGATCGGGGTTGTGGGTCTCATGAATATCCAGTTTGCAGTAAAGGGCAGCGACATATATATCCTTGAGGTAAATCCAAGGGCATCAAGGACCATTCCCTTTGTGAGCAAGGCAACCGGTGTTCCCCTTGCAAAGATAGCAGCAAAGGTGATGGCCGGCACGAGACTGGAAGAACTCGGCCTGGTCTCTGAGCCGGTATTGGGGCATGTGGCAGTAAAGGAAGCAGTCTTTCCCTTTGACAGGTTTTCCGGAGTGGATACCATTTTGGGCCCGGAGATGAAGTCTACCGGTGAGGTCATGGGCATTGACAGGGATTTCGGGCTTGCCTATGCCAAGGCCGAGGCATCGGCAAACAACCGGATACCCCTTGAGGGTAAGGTCTTTATAAGCGTGAGGGATGAGGACAAACCTGCGGTCCTGCCGATTGCCACGACATTTATTGAACAGGGTCTTAAGGTTGTAACTACGAGGGGCACCGCTTCTTTTCTGAAAGAGCATGGTCTTAATGTAGGGGTTGTGAACAAGCTCAAGGAGGGTAGGCCGAATGTTGTTGACCTGATTAAGAACAAGGAGATAAGTTTCATTATAAACACTGTTGAGAGTGCTGCATCCCGGAAGGATTCCTTCTACATAAGACAGAGTGCCCTGGAGTACAAGGTTCCCTATACTACGACGATCTCCGGTGCCAGGGCCGTGGCAAGGGCGCTTAAGGGACTGAAGGAAAAACGGCTGACCATTCTATCCATACAGGAGTACCATAGCAGGGGGTAAAGGTATATGGGTAAGGAAGAGGTCGATTTTGTTATAAAGGGTGACTACGTTCTGACCATGACGGATACCGGGGGGCCTTTGTCCGGCGGTGCTGTGGCTGTAAGGGACGGGGTTATTGTTGATGTTGGGCTGTCGGCAGCTATAGAGGGCAGATATTTACCGGAAGAAGTCCTTGGCGGCAGTGGTAAGGCAGTAATGCCGGGTCTTGTCAACACCCATACCCATGCTGCCATGGTATATTTCAGGGGAATGGCTGATGACCTTCCTCTCAGGGTCTGGCTTGAGGATAACATATGGCCTGCAGAGGCCAGGTGGCTGAGCCCTGATTTTGTCAGGGATGCAACTGAACTGGCCTGCCTTGAGATGCTGAAGGCAGGTGTGACACTTTACAATGATATGTATTTTTTTGAGGATGCCTCTGCTGAGGGGATAAAGAGGCTCGGGATGAGGGCTGTTCTTGGAGCCGGCATTCTGGATTTTCCGACTGCTACTGCTCAGAATACTGCGGAGTATTTTGACAGGGCTGAGGATTTTATAAAGAGATGGATTGGAGATGAACTTATCACCCCCTCTATTGCACCGCATGCCCCCTATACCTGCAGTCCCGGGACATACCGGAGGGCTCTTGATATAGGGGAGAAATACAACATTCCTGTTCATACGCACCTCTGTGAAACCCGCTGGGAGGTGGAAGAAATAAAAAAGCTTTACGGCAAGACCCCAATTGAGCACCTTGATTCCCATGGACTGCTCAATGCGCGTGTTGTTGCCGCCCATTGTGTCTGGCCCACAGTGCGAGAGATAGAGATACTCGCTGAACGTGGTGTAAGCGTGTCGCACTGCCTTGAGAGCAACCTCAAGCTTGCCTCGGGTATTGCCCCGGTGGTAAAGATGCTTGACGCGGGAGTAAGGGTTGCCTTTGGCACTGATGGTGCAGCCAGCAACAATGACCTTGATGTGATGAGTGAGATGTCAACAGCGGCAAAACTGCACAAGGCAGTCTCTGACGACCCCACTGCACTCTCTGCCCGTACCGCCCTGTTGATGGCCACCCGCCGGGGTGCGGAAGCCCTTGGCCTTGGGGATCGGTTAGGGAGTCTTGAAAAGGGTAAACTTGCCGATATAGTGATAATTGACCTTAACAAACCCCATCTTGCCCCAATTTATAATATCTATTCCCACCTTGTATATTCAGCAAAGGCCTCTGATGTGGAGAGCGTGATGGTTAACGGCAGATTACTTGTAAATGGTCATCAATTAAACATCACGCAGGAAGATGAGATAATTTATAAGGCCGGGCAGTGGAAAGACAGGATTGTGTCTGCGACAAGCTGACAAGCCTGCAAGCTGACAAGCCTGTCAGCCTGCAAGCCCATTTAAAACTATCTCTTCAGGTTTACAACCTCCTGAAGGAGGTCGTCAGTGGTCGTGATTATCCTTGAGTTTGCCTGAAAACCCCTCTGTGCAGCTATCATTTTTATAAACTCCTCTGCAAGGTCAACATTGCTCAGCTCAAGAGAGGCACTCAGTACCCTGCCGATTCCGGCTGTGCCGGGCTCTCCTATTATCGGCTGTCCTGATGAAAAGGATTCGGCGTAGAGGTTTCTGCCTATCTTGGTCAATTCCGTTGGGGCAGTAAACTTTGCGAGGGAAAGACGGGCTACCGGTTTTGTCTGTCCGTTTGTAAATATCCCTGTGATGGTGCCGTCCTCTGATACGCTGAGTGTCTTGAGTGAACCGGCAGTGAAGCCGTCCTGACTGAGAAAGACCGTGGCAGAGGTGGAACCATACTGGCTCATGTCGGCTATGTCAAACGTGACGCTCTGTGCGCCGGTTGCACCCCAGGGAGAAAAGTCAAAGGTGGCTGTAAATTCCGGCGGGTCGGGGATTATGAGGCCCCCGGTATCGTCAAACTGAAGGGCCTGTGTCTCAACTATGGAGTATGTAGGGGGATCGGTTGCCGGGTCGGTAACTGTAACAACGTTTGTCTCCCACTGGTTTGCGGCTGTTTTCGTGAAATATGTGGTCAGTAGATGGTCATTGCCGAGGCTGTCGTAGATCGTCAGGGAGGTGGAGAAGTTGGATGTGTCGGCCGTGTTCGTAAGGTCAAAGGGGCCTGTCACTGCATCCCTTGAGTCGAGGTTTACCGAGAATTCGGCGTTAGCTGTTGGCTGTGGTGCACTGTTGAGGGACGCAACCGAGATGTCACCTACCACACCTGTAGCACTGCCTCCTGCGTCATAGAGGTAACCCTGAACCCTCAGATTATCGGTTGTTACGAGATATCCATCCTTGTCAAGGGTGAACTGACCGGCCCTTGTGTAAAAGTTTGTATTATCCTCCTTGACCATGAAGAACCCATCGCCGTCAATTGCCATGTCAAGTGCACTTGCCGTTGCCTCAAAAGAACCCTGTGTGAAGAGGGGGGAGATATCACTCACTATTACGCCTCTTCCAATCTGTGAGTTGCCTGAGGTCCCTGTAATGGTCTGGCTCAGGACATCACCAAAGGCTACCCTGCTTGCCTTGAAACCAATTGTGTTCATGTTTGCAACATTGTCACCTATTACCGATAAAGAAGTCCCGTTTGCATTAAGTCCGCTTATTGCTGAAAAAAGGGCGGTTAACATTTTTAAACACCTCCTTCCCATATTTCTTTAATCTCACCGAGGGAAACCCTCGAGTCGTTGTCAAGTTCAAGATAAGTGATACCGTCCTCAAAGCTGATGCCTGTAACCATTGACAGTGTCTCTGTGGAGACAGGCACGGAATTGCCGTTACCGTCAGCGGCAGTGAAGTTTACCGTATAGAAGCCGTCGGGGAGGGGATTGCCGTTGTTGTCCGTTCCGTCCCAGGTATATTTATTGTCACCGGCAGGCTGTTTCCCGAATTCGATGGTTTTGACTACCTCACCAGAGGAGTTGTTGATGTTCAGGGTCATCTTTTCCACGTTCTGTGAGACCTGATAGGAGATCGCCGCAGAACCCTTCAGGTTTACACGATTGCCCTCTACCCTTACCATTTTACCCATAAGGTTTGTGGCAAGGGCATTATTAAGGGAGTCCTGATAAGAGAGGATGCCATCAAGGGTGTCTCCCATACTTATAAGTTGTTCAAGTGAACTGAACTGTGCAAGTTGTGCAGTAAAGTCGGTGCTGTCCATAGGGTTTAGCGGGCTCTGGTATCTCAGTTGGGTAGTAAATAACCTTAGGAAATCGTCCTTTCCAACTGTTCCTGTCACTGGATTCATTATCTGCCTCCTTCTGTCCTCGTCTATACGCGGATACTGACCGTGTACAGACTCTGGTTACCATGATTTGATTTCTGTGGATTTATTGCTATATCCTTTATAGTCTTCTGGTTATACTGGGCCTTCATCCATTTTTTGTTGCCCCTGTTTTTCAGGAAGAGTGAAAAGCCTCCGGGAGTTAACCCCACTTTTGCAAGGCTGTCAAAGAGCTGGGGCATGTTGTTCTGCAAATCCATCAGACTCTTTAGCTTCTCAACTCCCAACTCAGCCCTTACCTCGCCGTCATGTACAGAGACCTCGATATCTATCTTCCCGAGGCCTTCGGGCTCTATGGTGAGTTCAATGGAGGGGTTTTTATGAGTAGGAGTTGCCTTGTTTATCTGCGTGCCGGACGTTTCCGGGAGTTTTTCCGAAAGGATGGTCTCTCCTGTTTTGTGGGGGCTGGAGTTACGGTTTAAGTGTTGGGATTCTGTTTCAGGAATATCAATTTTTTGAAAAAGGAAAGAGTTTTCATTGTTAGGTCTGTTCTCCGTCCGGGAGGATATATCTGTATCTTTCCTGTTCTGGTGAAGTCCTGGTTCAAGCCCGGAAGCATCTTCAGGTGTTTTGCCATTTAGCATTGGATTGACCGAGGCCGCTTTTCCCGGTGTTGCATTGTTTTTGCCGGGTACTTCTACTTCTGTTTTCGGAGGTGTTCTTTGCCGGCCTGTGGTATTGTTGATAAGGGCTGGTTCCTCAGGGTTTGCAGGTTTAAGCTTATAGATTGCATTAGAGGCGTTCGTGCCTGGGAGTTCTTTCTGTGTCGGAAGCGATGTAGTTGTGGTTGCCTTGCCGTCCTCAGTAGTTGTTTCAGCTGAGGTTTCCTGTGCCTTATTCCCGGCCTTGCCTATAATGTTTGCCGGGTTTGGGGTATCCGTAACCCCTGTTTTGTCCTGAGAGTTTTCCCGGCCTTGGGTTGCATCAGCACCGAGGGCAGCTTTAATAATATCTGACAGTACCGGCGATTGTTTTTCTCTGATACCGGTTTGCTGCTGCCCAGTGGTGTCCGGGGTTAGAGCTATCCCCCCTGATTCAGCACTGTTCCGGCCTCCCAGAGCGTTTTCTGGGTTCGGGGTGGAGATAGTGGACATAAAAAAGGGCAGAAATACGGAGAAGGCTGTTGCTGAATCCACGCCTTTCTCTCCGGAGGAGGGGCCTTTCTTTTCAGTGTCCGACGTGCCCGGGACTATGTTTATCGATGGAAGCAGCATTACGTCGTTATGTATAGCAAGTGATATGCCAGGCCCGGGCAGACCTTCCGGCCGGATAAAACCCTGTCTTTTCAATGTCTTCAGGGTTACGGTATTGCCGGTATAAGAAGATTTTTCCTTTGGAGGGGAATTTTTTTCTCAGGGGGGGTGTTCTTTATCGTCTCTTTTTCATCTTTGCAATCAATTTTTCAAGTCCTGGGATCTCCGTGATCTTCTTGGTCAGCCTTGCAGCCTTTCGCGGGGCCATCATGGAGAGGATATTTGCGGCCTTTCTCGGTTTCATAAATGCAAGGACCTTTACGGCCGTCTTTTCATCAAGCTCTTCCAGCCTTATTGCCGCCTCTTCCGGCTGCATCTTCTCGTATGTCTTTACCACATGCTGAATTTTTTCTTCTTTTGTGTTGTCTATCTCTGCAAGAATCTTTTCAACTCTCTCAAGGATGGATTCGTATTCCTTTATCCTTGCCATGATATCTTTTTCCAGTTCCTGAAGTGCCTTCTCCCTTCTCTGCAGCAGCTGCTCCTTCTGATCAAGTTCAGCCCCCTTGGTTTGAAGATATTGAAGGAGATCATCCTGTGAATAAACAGGGGAGGGCGTTGCAATAATTATAATCAGCAATGATATCAGGACGAATCCAGCTTTTTTCATCTCTTAATCCTTGTGGTGAATATGAAGTCGAATTCTTTCTGTTCCTTGCGGTTATTCTCCCTTGTCTCATTCAAACAGAGCTTTCCCCTGAGGTTTTCAACGAGCATCTTCTCCTTGTATGCCTCTATCAGCAGCTTCTGCGTTTCTTCAAGCTCTGCTATTTTTTTTATAATTGCCTCCCTCTGTTGGCCCATTCTTATATTCATCTGTGAGAAATAGGAATGGAAGGTCTTGAGGGAGCCGGGATCTATGATATCCTGTACCTGATGGTTTTTAAAGGTTTCAAGATTACCGGAAAGTTCTGTTTCCATGGTTTTCAGGCGTGCCTCTTCCTGATTAATGATGCCCTGGAGACGGTTTATCTCCATTTCGATCTCTTCCTTCCGCCACTCCTTTAATTTCAGGAGGTTGTTTAATGAATCCGATTTCATAGTTCTTCTGTCTCAAACAGGAGATATAGCCCCTGAAGGCTGTCTCCCATGTCACGTCTGTCATTTATTCCCTGTTTCAGGTAGCCACGCAGTCTGTCTATCATCTTTATGGCCCTGTCAACCTTCGGGTTTGTGCCCTCCTTGTATGCACCGATACTTATGAGGTCTTCATATTTCTTGTACGTGGAGAGGTTTTCAATAAACATCATTGCAAGCTCCCTGTGTCTTTCGTCTACTATGTCCAGCATTACCCTGCTGACACTCCTTAATATATCAATTGCAGGGTAAACGCCCTCCATTGCAAGTTCCCTTGACAGGACTATATGTCCGTCAAGGACCGACATGGAAGCGTCTGCCACAGGGTCGGTAAGGTCATCGCCTTCAACGAGCACGGTATAGAGTCCTGTGATGCTCCCGTTGTCTGAAGAGGTTCCGGCCCTTTCAAGCAGCCTTGGCATCAGGGTAAAGACCGAAGGAGTGTACCCCTTGGTAGTAGGTGGTTCGCCAATGGCAAGGCCCACCTCCCTCTGTGCCATTGAGACCCTTGTCAGAGAGTCCATCATCAGGAGCACATCCATCTCCTGGTCCCTGAAATACTCTGCAATGGCCGTTGTGGTGAAGGCAGCCCTCACCTTTGCCAGGGGAGGCTCCTGGGCTGTACAGACTATCACCACTGACTTCCTCAGCCCCTCCTCTCCAAGGTCTCTCTCTATAAACTCCCTTACCTCCCTGCTCCTTTCACCGATAAGACCTATTACATTCACCGTTGCCTCGGTGTATCTTGCAATCATGCCAAGCAGCACGCTCTTGCCAACTCCGGTTCCCGCCATGATTCCCACCCTCTGACCCTTTCCGCAGGTGAGCAGTCCGTTTATGGCCCTGATACCGAGGTCGATTGGTTCTGATATCCTCTTCCTTTCAAGCGGGTTGATATGTCTTCCAAAGAGCGGATACATCCGGCCTTCAATCCTTCCTTTTCCGTCTATGGGGTTTCCGAGTGCATCTATCACCCTGCCAACGAGGTGGGGCGATACATTTACAGAGAGCTTCCTGCCCACCGGCAGCACCCTGCTGCCCGATTTTATCCCCTGTATATCACCGACGGCCATAAGCAGAGCCTTGTCGTCCTTAAAACCCACTACCTCAGCATCAACTATTGCCCCCCCTTCAGAGTATACCTTGCAGGCCTCTCCGATACTTGCCTTCATGCCTGTGGCCTTGAGGATAACACCGGTGATTTCAACCACCCTGCCATAGACCCGCATCGGGTCAATACTCTCGAGGCCGTTTATATATCTCTCAAGCGTTACTGTTTCCAATCTCTTCTCCAAGGTCCTCAACCAGGTTTGTTAATTGTGATTCAAAGTCAGTGATTACCTCTTCTTCAGGTCCAACCACCAAAGGGCTGGCCAGTGGTATGGACGGGTCTGTGTTAAATCTTATCTCGGGGTGTATGGCAAGCAGTTCAGGTTTGTGATTTGAGATGAGTTCTTTAAGGGCAGGGTTTATCTTTATTGTTATTGTCCCTGTTCTCTCTATTTTTTCCATTGCAGCCTTTATGAGGTTGATTATTATTTCAGGGTTTTGTCTGATTTCATCCCTGAGTATCTTTTTTGCCATAGCCACTGACAGGGCAAAGACCTGTGGTTGTGCTTCCGTCATGACCTTTTTTTTCAGCTCCGTCATCTCTGTGAGGATATCCTCAAGCCTCTCCAGAAGCATCAATGCCTTTTCCTCTCCAACTGTGTAGCCGGCCTGTTCACCTGCACTGAAACCTTTTTCATATGCAGTTCTTTCAATCACAGCTATGTCCTGGTTGAAATTCTCCTCTGTGATGCCGCGGTGTTTATGCTCAAGGGACGGCATGCCGAATTCCGTGATGTTCCGATCCCGAAGGACTTTGGCTTTAGACAATGAGTTCCTCCTCTCCCTTGCCGGCAATAATAATCTTGCCTTCCTCTTCCAGTTTCCGTGCCGCCTTTACAATGTTCTGCTGGGCTGTTTCAACATCCGAGACCCTTACAGGTCCCATGGATTCGATCTCTTCTTTAAGTATCTGTACTGCCCGTTTGGACATATTCCCGAAAATCTTGCCTTTGACTTCGTCTGATGCGGTTTTCAGTGCGAGTGCAAGGTCATTTGTGCTGATCTCCTTGAGTATTGCCTGCATACCCCTGTCATCAATCGAGGCAAGGTCATCAAATACAAACATCAGGGACCTTATGGATTCAGCCCTTGAGGGTTCCTGTTCTTCTATCAGCTCCAGGATCGTCTGTTCCGTCTCCTTGGCGGCATTATTGAGGATGTCTGCCACTGTTTTTACTCCGTCAACCTTTCTTCCCCTGGATTCACCAATGCTGAGCTGTGTTTTCAGAACCTCTTCGATCTCCTTTAAAGCCTCTTCAGGTATTTTTTCCAGGTTTGCAATCCTCATTGCAACGTCACCCTTAAGGTGCTCCGGCAATTCTGAAAGCACCTCCGCCGACTTTTTTGGTTCAAGCAGTGACAATACAAAGGCCGTGGTCTGGGGATGCTCACCGGAGAGGAATTTCACAATAAGGCGCGTATCTACCGTGTTGAGCTTCTCTATGGGATTGGCACGCCTGGCAGACTCAATGACTTCTTCTGCATTTTCATCACCCAACCCCCTGTAGAGGATTCTTTTTACATAATCCTCTCCTCCTATGGCGACAACCTTTTCATCGATACTCTTCTTTATCTCATCCAGCACTGTCTGCATCTCTTCTTTCTTCAGTGTTTTTAACTCTGAAAGTGCAGAGGTTATTTTTTCGATAGTCTTCTTGTCAAGTGCCTTGAGTATCTCGGACGCTGTTTCCTCTCCTACATAGCTGAGCATGATAGCTGCCTTTTCATGACCTTTCAGGGTAGGCATTTATTTGCTTCCCGTCCATTTTTTTATGAGTGTAGCAGCCTGTTGGGGATTGTTTCTGGCCCATTCAACTATCTCGTCCCGGGGTATCTCCCTGAGAGCCGGTTTCCCCTCGAGTTCCGGTGTGAGGGTCTGGGTGGGGGATGATGGAGGAGGAGTGGATTGCTGTTTGAGATAGGCAAGCAGAGGTCTTATGAGGAACAGTAAGACAAGGATCGACAGTATAAGTATTGTGCCGTAACGTGCTGCCGGCATAATGTATTTTGTATAATCCACCTGCTCCGGTGTTTCAAGGACCTCCGGTTGTGCATGAAAGGGCATATTTATAACCTTCACCTCGTCACCCCTCTCCTCTGAATATCCTACGGTCTTCTTGATAATCTCTTCGTAACTCTTAAGGTCCTCTTCTGACCGGGCCACATATTTTATCTCCCCTGATTTCTCGTCCTTAAGGTATGTTCCGTCGACCAGAACTGCAACCGTCAGGCGTTTTATTGTCCCTGTGGG
Source organism: Nitrospirota bacterium (assembly GCA_035873375.1). Classification (NCBI taxonomy): domain Bacteria; kingdom Pseudomonadati; phylum Nitrospirota; species Nitrospirota bacterium. The sequence continues at coordinate 97,245 of JAYWMQ010000043.1, forward strand.
TTTTATAACATGACTTACAGTCTTGCTGATTTCATAGTTTACTGTTTCCGTCTGTTTTCTCAATCCCGTTTTGTTGGCAGCGGACCTTCCAACACGTTTGTTGGGCAGGTTTGACTGTACCCCCGGCACCCCGGCAACCATCCCTCCGGTCTTTTGTTCCGTTAATTTTTGCTGACTTCTGACAACCTGTCCATCAGGGTCATAGGTCTCCTGAGTCTCTTCCGTCCTTGTAAAGTCTATGCTCATACTCGCCTTTGCCTTTACCTTGTCCTTGCCCACAACGGGTTCGATGATGCTGATAATTCTCTTCTCCATGTCCATCTCAAGCCCTTTTTGGTAATCACGCTGGGTATTGTTAATCTGAAGGCCTTCGTCCTCTTCGGTGGTGAGAACGTTGCCCCTGTTGTCCACAATAGTTACGTTGTTCGGAGTGAGCGATTCCACGCTGCCTGAAACAAGGTGTACAATTCCCCGAATCTGAGACCTGCTCAAAGTTACACCGGGACGGAGCTTGAGTAGGACAGATGCCTTTGGTTGCTCGTCTGTGCTGGTAAATATTGATCTTTCCGGCATGGAGAGGTGCACCCTGCAGTCGGAGACCTCCTGCAGAGACCGTATGGTCCTTGAGAGCTCTCCCTGCAAGGCCCTTTTCAGGTTCACCTTCTGGACAAATTCGGTTGTGCCGAGCCCCGTTTTATCAAATATCTCGTATCCCATGCTTCCACCCTGAGGTAACCCCATGGCAGCGAGCTGGATCCTCACTTCGTAAACCTTGTCGGAGGGTACAAGGATGCCTGAGGGGGTTGTCTTGTAAGGTATCTTCATCTCCTTCAGTTTTTGCACCATGAGTCCGGCATCCTCTGCCCGGAGGTTTGAATAAAGCATCTGGTACTCTGGTTTTTGTGCCCATGTGATCAGTAGCACTATTGAGGCAATTGTGAGTACAAGGAGGATGGACAATGTAATCTTCCTCTTTGTATCCCACTTGTTGACAATATCCAGTATATTCGCCATGTATCTCAGACCTGCATCCGCATTATCTCTTCATAGGCTGTCACAAGCTTGTTTCTCACCTCGAGCATCACCTGAAAAGAGAGATCAGCCTTTTGCATGGCAACCATGGTTTCGACTATGTCTCCTCCTCCATTGCCGATCTCTGCAATTGCCTTCTCCGTCTCTTTCTGCAGGGAGGCCACCTTCCCGATGGTCTCATCAAGAAGGATTTCAAAACTCCCTCCGGTCTTGTCTTCGCCGGAAGGTTTAAGATTTCCTGCTATATTGCCTATTCCTTCCGCCCCCGGGGGGCTTCCGTTGACTGGATTAACTGACATTTTTTATACCTCCGGATTCATCATTCATTGTTAGACGCTTATCTCCCCAATTCAAGTGCCTTCAGATACATTGATTTTGTTATGTTGAAGGCATTTACATTAGCTTCATACACCCTCGTTGCCATCATCATGTTAACCATCTCCTCAATCAGGTTTATATCAGGCATAAGCACATAGCCCTTATCATCTGCATCCGGGTGGCTGGGGTCGTAAACTGCCTTGGGCGGCGTGTTGGAGGTCACAACATCGGATATCCCGACACCTTCGAGCCTTCCCTCCTCATCAAGCATGTAGGAGCTGAAGACCACATCCCTCCTCCTGTAAGGACCACCCTCGGGTGTTCTTGTGGTGTTCAGATTTGCCATATTGGAGGCAATGGTATTCATTCTTTGCTTCTGTGCAACGAGTGCTGATGCACTCACATCAAATGCCTTCAGGATATTCATGGTCTACCTCCCGCTAATAAGATTTCTATACATTTTAAACCTGTCATTGATAAGTCTAAGGGTCGTCTGGTAGAGGAGGGCGTTTTCAGTAATCTTTGCCATCTCGACATCCTCCTCTACATTATTTCCGTCAAGCCATGGAGATTCGGTATCCATCGTCAGCTCGGTATCCCCCCTGATCTCAAGTGCCCTGATGTGGGTAGGAGATGTGTTTTTAAGCCTCAGCCTCTCCTCGTCAAAAACGGACTCGAATTTTATGTCCTTAGCCCTGTACTGCGGTGTGTCGCTGTTTGCGAGATTGCTCAGGAGTACACTGTGCCTCTGCATGGTGAACTTTATCATCTCCTCAAGTCTCTTAAGTGTGAAGTCCATAGTAACCTCCTGTTATCTTTAACCTGATTAGAGCAGCAAGTTTCATGCCGTGGCAATTATCCTTTGCTCTACGTTATCTCTGTGTCAGGGTAGAGCTGATTTTTACCCGGAGAGGAAATTTTTTCCTCCCTCCGGAATCAGGCATTAAGCCTGTATTCATTCAGCTTGTTTCTCAATGTCCTGACGGTTATTCCCAGGCACTCTGCCGTCCTTGTCCTGTTTCCGTTGGTTGCCCTGAGTGTTCTGAGTATGAGTTCTTTTTCCATATTCTTGATGGTCTTGCTGTCCTGTCTGACGTTTCTGCTCTTTTCAATCATAAAGTCCCCGCTCTCTATAAAGTCTGAACGGCTGAGTAGCACTGCCCTCTGGATAACATTTTCCAGTTCCCGGATGTTTCCCTTCCAGGCCTGGGTATAAAGATAATTAAAGGCATCTTCCGAGAATCCCGAGATGTACTTTCCGTATTGAGATGCATGTTTTTTCAGAAAGAATTCTGAAAGAATACGCACATCACCGGTCCGTTCTCTGAGGGGCGGCAGCTCAAGGGGAAAGACGCTTATCCTGTAGAAGAGATCTTCCCTGAAGTTTCCCTTTTCGACCTCTTCGGCAAGGTCCCTGTTTGTGGTTGTTATCACCCTGATGTTTACGGACAGGGATTTTTTGCTGCCAATCCTGTCTATCTCCCTTTCCTGCAGGACCCTCAGGAGCTTGGCCTGAAGCGGGAGCGGCATCTCGCCGATTTCATCAAGCAGGAATGTGCCTCCGTCTGCTATTTCAAATTTTCCAATCTTTTTCTCCAATGCACCTGTGAAGGCGCCTCTCTCATGACCAAAGAGTTCGGATTCAAGCAGGTTTTCGGGTATTGCAGCGCAGTTAACGGCAACGAAGGGTTTTTCCCTCCTCAGGCTCTGCCTGTGTATATACCTTGCAATCAGCTCCTTGCCGGTGCCGCTCTCTCCGGTTATGAGGATTGTGGTGTCTGTCCTCGCCACCTCGTAAGCAATCCTGAGGAGTCTCTTCATTGACTCATCTTCGGTAATGATCTCGCCATTTGCAGGCCCCGGCTCAATAAGGCCGGTTATTGCCTGCCTGAGGTTATCAAAAGAGAAGGGTTTCATAAGATAGTCGGAGGCTCCGAGTTTCATGCACTCAACTGCGTTTTCAACCGTACCAAACCCTGTGATTACAAGGACGGGCAGGGTGGTGGAAAGCTTTCGTACATGTCTGATGAATTCCAGACCATTCATTCCCGGCATCTTCATATCCGTTATAACCAGAGAGCAATCATGGTTTTTAAGCACCTCTATTCCCTCAGCAGCCCTTTCTGCTACCATTACATCAAAACCGAACCTCTTTACGGCCTCTTCAAGGGCGTTTCTCATCTCCGGATCGTCATCAACAACGACAATGGGTTGCATTATCGGCCTCCATTAACAGGTTTGATGTTTTTGAGTTTTAAGTGTTTTGAGACGGGATGTGCTCTTTTTCCCGTCTGAATCCCCTGTCCCCTGCCCGCCGGAGTCTTTTTGTAAAAATTGCTCCGGAGACAGGCAGGCCGTACTGTCCGTCCTGTCTCCGGAGGCTTCGGGGAGGAGGTGCTTATGAGGAAAGCATAGAACGAATACACTGCCTGAACCAGGCAGGCTCTTTGCCCTTATTGTTCCACCATGGGCCTGCATTATCTTCAGGGATATGGAGAGGCCAAGCCCTGTGCCTTCGTCCCTGGTAGTGAAGAAGGGGTCAAATATCCTCTCTATATGTTCTGAGGTGATTCCATTGCCGGTGTCGGAGATGTTGAGGTGGAGCCCTTTGCTGTCCGTTTCAGTATATATGGTGAGTATGCCGCCTGCTCCCATTGCCTGGACTGCATTAAGCAGGATATTGAGAATTACCTGTTTTACGAGTCCCGAATCTCCGTTTATCGAGGCGTTGGTGATTTGTTTTTCAACGACAATGCCCCGTGATTCAATGACGGGCTTGATCAATGCAAGGGCATCGTCTGTTAGTGTCCTTATGTCGCAGGGTGTTGTCTTCGGATTCCGGGGCCGGGCAAAATAGAGCATGTTTGAGAGGGAATTATTCAGGTTTCTTACGCCTGTTGAAACACCCATTGCAAGGGATGCATGCGGGGTATCGTCTAATTCCTTGTATAACATTGATGCGTAAAGTTCGATGCTACACAGCGGATTCCTCAATTCATGAACAATGCTGGCCATCATCTCTCCCATGGCAATGAGTCTCTTGTTCCTTTCCTTCTCTGCTTCAATCTCTTTTTGGGCGGTTATGTCCCTCAGTAGGATTACAAATCCTATCAACCCGTCTCCGCCGTTGAGCACATCAGAGAGACTTACAAAGAGGTTTTTCCTTCCCCCTTCTGTCTCTATCTCAATCTCCTGATTGTTCTGATCGATCCGGCTGAAGTTATAACCGTATTCCTCCGGCCTGTGACCTGTTGATGCAGAGAGGTCCATCATGAGGAGGTCTTCCGCGGCCCTGTTCATCATCAATATCTTTCCGTCACTGTCCAGTACAACTATTGCCTCCCTGATCCCCTGCAGGACGGAATTGAGAAAGCTGAGAGTCCTCTGAAGTTCTGCGTTTTTTCTTTGTACCTCCTCTGAGAGGTATGTCACCTGTTGCTGGAGATTTTGATAATATTCCCTCAGCGTTTCCGAGGCCAGGTTAAAGGTCATGAATGCTTCGTTCAGTTTTTTAAGCTCTTCCATTTCACATCTCCAGGATATGTTTTTTTATTTTCTGCTCTTTTATCATCACCTTTGCCATAGAGCCATAAAGTCCCTTTTTTTCTGAGAGGCTCTGCATGAGGGTGGCGCTGCTGGTGATCCTGGCAAGCATAAACATTGCCCGCACATCATCCGGGTTAACCTTCAGGGCAAGGTTAAAGTATTTTGCGGCATTTTTTTTCATTCCTTTAGCTGCAAGTAATTCTCCTGTTTCCGTGTATCTGAGAGGTTCCCCGGTTGCCCTGGACATAAATTTATAGTTTTTAATGAAACCCTTTACAGAAGGTGAGCCTTCCTTTACCCTCCAGAGGAGGTCAATGTCGTCATTAACAGGTTGGGATATCCTTGTTATTTCGGAATAGGCAAGCTTTTTCTTTCCTTTGAGGTAATCGAGCCAGGCCCTTGCCCTGAGGATTTCATCACCCTTGGGTTTCAGCATTTCAAGGCTCGTGACCAGATCTTCCACCCTTTCAACATCCGAAAGGCGGCTGAAGAAGATTGCGAGCTGACTCAGGGACTTTGCCCTTATTCTCTTGGAGCCATGTTTTATCAGGTATGTGTATACCCTGATAAAGTCACCACCTGAATTCCTGAGCGCCTCTGCAACGTTAAGAAGTGTATCTTCTCTCGATGGTGCATAGAGCCATTGTCCACTGTTGTTCCATATTTTCCTGAAGGCCCTTGTATCGTTATCTATACTCTCATTTATCAGGATCTCAAGCTCATTCAGTGCCGCCTTCATGGGTTTTCTGCCAAACAGTATCTCTCGCAGGTATTTTTCTGCCTGAAGATAATCCTTCCTTTCCCGCATCAATCCGGCGAGGAGTAAAAGCGCCTCTTCCGACTCCGGAGTGTAGGGATAATCTCGCCGGAGGACCTTGAGGTATTCAATGGCACGGTTTTTCTGGTCTGTTGCTATTGATGTCTTACCGAGATTCAGGAGGGCTTGTCTCCTTATTACCCTGTCAGGGGACTCAGATGCCTTTTTGAGGTACATCCCGGCAGATTCCATGTCGTTCCTCGTATATTCAATCAGTCCAAGCCCGAGGTATGCCCTCTCCCTGAGATAGGTATCCATCAGCAGGTAGAAGAGGGACTTTGCCTGTTCGGTCTTGCCGATAATCCTGAGGTTTTCTGCGTAGTAGTAAAGGATGTCCGGATGCTTTTCGATGTAGTCCTTATAACTTATCAGACCGGTATTGTAGAGTTCATGGGCAGCGCTGAAGAGCCCAAGCCTCTGAAATACCTCTGCCTTGCCGAAGATCGCCTCTGGCGTATCACTCACCTTTCTGAAATAGGCAAGTGCCTCTACGTAATTGCCTGTCTTCTGGGAGGCCTGGGCATAATTGAGATATGCCCTTTGTATTAGTGTGGAATCAGGGTAGAGGTTTATAAAGAGTCTGAAATTGGAAGCAGCTTCATAATGGAATCCACTCATCAGGTATGCCACTCCCCGTTCAAAGAGTGCCTCTTCCTTAAGGGTCGTATCCTTTGCTGTTATGTAGGCCCTGTTCAGGTACCCGATGGCCTTACGGTGCCTCTTTGCCCCCTCAAGTGCCCTTCCCTTGAGGTAGTAGTAGCGGGGGAGTTCCTTTTTAGAAGGCCTGTATTGGGAGAGTAGTCTCATGGCCTCATAGTTTCTCCCTTCATCAATTGCCTCAAAAGCCTTTTGTAAGGGTTCCGAGCCGTAAACCTCTGTGCAGGTGAGGGAGAGTGTCAGGACAACGCCTGCAACAACAACCCACTGAATAATATTTGTTGGGAATATGACGGTTAGCTTCATTAGTGGAGAGAAATAGCAACTAATATGCCAGAATGTAACTCTTTGAATATCAAGGAAAAAATAAAAGGCAGGGGGAAGTGGATGTTAGACTTTTGACGTTGTTGTGATTCCCTTTTTCTTCATCTTTTCAACAAGGGTTGTCCTGTTCAGGCCAAGGAGTGTGGCGGCCTTACTCTTTATCCCGTTGGATTTTTCCAGGGCCTCGGTTATGAGTTTTCTTTCGATGGTATCAATGATGTTATTGAGGTTTATGCCTTCAGGTGGAAGGGATAAATCCTCAGTAGAATAAATAGAGGGTTTGGGCTTATCAGTAGCAGTAGCAAGGGTTTGAAACCTTTCCGGCAGGTCATTAATGGTAATGCGCTGCCCGGGGTTGAGTATCGTAAGTCGTTCAATCAGGTTTGCCAGTTCACGGACATTCCCGGGCCATCCGTATCTAAGAAGGACATCCATTAACTGTTTTGATATCTCAGGGGATTGCCTCTTCTTTGCTTTTGCATGTTTTTCAAGGAAGTGTTCGATTAAGACCGGTATGTCTTCTTTCCTGTCCTTCAACGGGGGAATGTGAACGGGTATTACGTTTAATCTGTAATAGAGGTCCTCCCTGAACCTGCCCTCTCTTGTGCGTTCTTCAAGGTTCCTGTTAGTGGCTGCCAAAATCCTCACGTCGACCTTTATTGTCTTTGTGCTCCCGATTCTTTCAAATTCCCTCTCCTGAAGTACCCGTAACAACTTGACCTGCAACGAGGGGTCGAGTTCACCAATCTCATCAAGAAAGAGCGTGCCTCCGCTTGCAAGTTCAAACCTTCCGATGCGCGTGTTTATGGCGCCGGTGAATGCCCCCTTTTCATGTCCGAAGAGCTCTGACTCCAGGAGGTCTTTTGGTATGGCTGCACAATTGAGGGGAACAAAATTCTTGCCGGAGCGGTAACTGTTGTAATGGATTACCTTTGCAATAAGCTCTTTTCCTGTACCGCTCCCACCTGTAATGAGGACAGTGCTGTCCGTATCAGCTATCTTCTCTATCAGGTCATAAACCCGCTGCATCTCTGGTGATGAGCCTATAAGACCGTGAAATTCGTAACGCTTCCTGAGTTCTCTCTTGAGCCGGATATTCTCTTTCTTGAGTTTTGCCACCTCGAGTGCTTTTTTGATGATGATTCCCAGTTCATCGAGTCTGAAGGGTTTTGTGACGTAATCGAATGCCCCTGCCCTCATGGCTTCAACGGCGTTTTTTACTGTTCCGTAGGCAGTAATAATGATGCAAGGGGTGTCGGAGTTCGGGGTGTCTTTCATTGCCTTCAGGACATCCATTCCCCCCATTACAGGCATGGAGAGGTCAAGGAAGATAAGATCAAAGCTCTCTTTCCTTAATCTTTCAAGTCCGTCCAGGCCGTTTTCTTCCAGGGCAACACTGTATTTTTCCGAAATTAAGTATTCGTTAAGGACATCTCTTACAGTAATATCGTCTTCTATTACAAGAATACTCTGCATGATACAGTTAATTTACAGTATATAGACACAAGGTGTCAACAGATTGACTACGTTGGACATGGAATTTGTTGTCATGAAGGCTATTATCTGGTATGCTTTATTTATAGTCTGTGTATAAAGTCAATAAGGGGCTCAAGCCCCAAAGGAGGAGACCATGGCAAGGGTATACATGCTTGCAAATGTCCTTCCCGGCAAGGACAGGGACATTCGGGATACCTTAAGGGGTATCAACGGAGTGGTGAACGCAGATGTTATTACAGGACAGTTTGATCTTGTTGCGGTCCTTGAGGCCAATGATATTAATGAGATATTCACGAGAATCCTGAAGAAGGTAAGGAAGATCAGGGGCATAACAAGGACGGAAACATTTATAGCGGTTGAGTGAAATAGCCCCGGTTATTGCCGGAGGGGACATAGCGTTTGGAGATCGAAGACAGGAGGGCAGGACAGATACTTGATGTCATAAGGGCCCTCTATGAGGTGAATAAGTTTGTCCCCATCATTGTCGAGGGTAAAAGGGACCGCAGGGCCCTGAGGAGCCTCGGTATAACCGGAGAGGTCATCCTTCTTCATGGTGGAAAGACAATTTATGAATTCTGCGAAGATATTCTGAAGCTCCACGAGAGGTTTATCCTGCTCCTTGACTGGGATGAAAGGGGAGAGGCACTCCAGAAGAGCCTTTCCTCTCATCTGAAAGGACATTATGAGGAGTTTTCCCTCTTAAGGAACAGGCTGAGATCGCTGTGTCAGTCGGATATCAAGGAGATAGAGGACCTGCCTGCCCTGTTGAGGAGGCTGATGGGGAAGACGGGAGAGAGTCCTATATAGAGGTAAGGATCGCTCAAAATTAAGTATAATAGAGTAAGTAAACTCATTGGAGATAACTCTGGAGATTAAAGATGAAGAGCCTTGAAGAAATAAAAAAAATTCTTGAGCAACACAAGTCAATCATTGAAAAACAATTTAAAGTTAGAGAAATTGCCATCTTCGGTTCTTTTGTCAGAGAGGAGCAGAAAGAGATTAGCGATATTGATATACTCGTTGCGTTTTATGAACCTGTTGGTTTCTTCACATTCCTGGAGCTTGAAGAATATCTGACGGAGATACTCGGAATAAAGGTAGACCTTGTATCAAAAAGGGCTTTAAAACCCGGAATAGGTAAATATATTCTGCAAGAGATGATACAGGTTTGACCGGAAAAGACTACAGAGATTATCTTCAGGACATTCTTGATTCTATTATTGAGACTGATGACTTTGTCAGGGGCATGTCATTTGAAAACTTCCTTCTTGACAAGAAAACAGTAAATGCGGTTATAAGAAGCCTTGAGGTCATTGGAGAAGCATCCAAGAACATTCCTCAGTCTTTGCGAGACCAGCATCCCGATGTTCCGTGGAAGAAAATGGCAGGAATGCGAGATAAGTTTATCCACGAATATTTTGGAGTTGATTTGGAAGTTTTATGGCAAACGATAAAACAGGATATTCCCCCTGTCAAACCTTTGATTGAAAAAGCCATTAAAGAACTTGAATAAATCCTGACGGGATGCACTGCACTGTACATGATAAGACAATCTGAATACGAACGACAGGGTGGTCAGACTTGACTATCGGTCCTGATGTGATCAAGGTGTGCAACTTTATTTTCCTGCATGTCAATAGTTTTGCATAGTATGCAACAACGTTTCCGAAGCTTCAAGAAAAATCTATTGTCTCCGCCTGCCTGTTGACTTTTATGGTTTGACGTTTTTTTATGGTGATTTTGGTATTATACAGAAAACTGTATACTAACTGGTTATCCAAAAAAATATGGCGTTATTTGCACTTGATCATAATGGAGATAGAATTCGAGCCTCTCAAGTAGAAAATAGGAATCTCAACTTTTCGTGTGAAGATTGTGGGAATCCCTTAAGCTTTGTAGATGCTCAATTAAAAGTCAAACATTTCAGACATCAGGTGGCTTCTGATTGTGGTGATGAGCCAGAGACCGAAGAACATGAATATTATAAAGATTTAGTTGCTATAAAATTGGAAGAACTAAAATTAGGACAAGTATGTCCGGAGTATCTTTTAGGATGCAAACGTGCTGACATATATTTGAAACGCGAAAATAAGCGTGATATAGCTTTTGAAGTACAGGCAACAAATTATAGCTTTGCAAAATATGAACAAAAGATTAATTGCTATTCCGCTAGAAGACTTTTAACTGTTTATATATTTATCGGGGATGACTTCTTAAATGAAGTAAAAAAGAATATCTTCTCATTAAAAGAAATAGAAAAAAAGATATTTCACAACAAGTCATACCGTGATTCTGTTATTGGGTGTTACCTTGATGGAGAGAATGTAACTCTCCCATCATTTAAACAAAAACATGCAAAAGGAAGCTCTGGATATTGCAGTGATCGATTTATTTTTGACTATAAGAATTTAAAGAAGATGACTCTTGATGATTATCTTATTAACGTGCAGGAACATAAGGTTAAAGATGAACATCCATATATATGCGGACATCCAGAATATATAGTTAAAAAATCTGACAAGAAAATTGAACGATACGGTTGGTTTTGTTCGTGTTGTGGAAAATTCGACAAGTGGCTTTCTAATAAGCAGGCATTATCAATGGGACTTAAATTTAACACAATCAATGGCTAACAACAAAGTGGACTTGAACGAGTACCACAGGACGTTTTTTTAGATAGCTATATTTTAAGACATGCAAATCAGTTTTAGGCATGTTAATAAGATTCAGTGGTACTCGTCAGTCACTCAGGCGTTATACGCATAAAAAACATGTGCAACCAACATAGATTAATCACAAATTTAGAAAGAACAGAAATTTCAGATGCATATTTCGCAATCTTTGGACGGGCACTTACTATTGCCACACGCTTTGATACAGGATGTCGTACCTTGGGAATACTGGTTGGGATAAAGAACGCCCCTGAGATTCTTGAATCGGAAAAGGTTCTAAAAAAATTTGCTAATAGAATCACCAAGCAAAAATTATGGGATCACATTAACAATTTAACAACAAAGGGTGCAGAGCCTTGGGATACTCTAAACAAAGCACGAATAGCCAGAAATGAAGTTGCACATGAGATTACACTTGGAATAGATGGACAAATAGACGCTATAACAGAGAAAATATTAAAAGAAAGAATTGATCGTCTCTACAATCTTTGCCTCTTATTAGCGGAAGGCGATATCTTGGTTGAGGGACTTGCTTCGGAATTAACCGATGAAGAGTTGCCAACTATCGATTTTCTGAAAAAATACCCAGAACGTATCGCTAAATGGGTTACTGAAATATAAAAAAAGACGTATAACCATGCTGCTGCAAGAAACCGCTGAAACTGTGCGGCCTCTGAGCAGCGCTGTTCGAATTGCAACGAATTTTTATGAATATTTATGAATATTAGAGATAAAGAAAATAACCTTTTTGAGAAGTGGATGAAAAAAGAAGGCCGAAAGCCATTTATTAAAGATGGTTCACCGTCACCTGATGAATACTCAAAATCTAAAACAAGAATTCTGTTCATTCTGAAAGATGCGAATTTTGGTATAAATGACGAAGATAAAGAAATTGGAAACTTCGATGATTCCTCTTACGATCAACGAAAGGATTTGGAGAAAAACCCACATGTCTGGTGGAATAGAGTCAGGAATTGGTGTGCTTTCTTACTTAATCCACGTATAGAGTGGGACGAGGTTAAGAAAAAAGATGTTGCTGAATCTTTGGCCCCATTTTCGTTCATGCAGTTAAAGAAGAACGCTGGTGGTGGGTCTGTAAATGCGGGGACATTGTGGGATGTTGCCAAAGAGGATAGTCTTGAGATAAAGGAGCAGATTGCTATTTATCACCCTGATTTTATTGTTTGCTGTGGTGTTGGTGAAATAGTTTATAAAATAATATTTTCCGGTAGATCGCCTTTAAATTATACCCCGCATGGTGTGGGATATTGGAAGGTTAATAGGGAGGATGATAGTAATAGGAAATATACTTATGTTATCGACTATTGCCATCCGAGTGCGCGATTTGGGAAAAAGATTGAAGGTGTTGTTGCTTTTGGATTAGTTAATTCTATTAACCACTTAATAAAAAAACGTTATTTTTAAACGTGCATCTAAATACAGAGAGATTATTTGCTGACTAAGTGCATGGTTTTACTGAAGGTTTCCTTACAAGGCAAACGCACTCGGATGGTAAAAAGCACCGCTCGTTTTTCAGCTCTGCTTTTTGCCTCCGTTGATTTATGGCGTTATACATGAAGATATAAAATGAAAAACTTAATCTCTTTTGCCGTATTTGTCATAATTCTAACTTTTACCAGTTACTCTCTATCATTTTCTATTACTTCAACTCCCAATGCTTTGTCGGAAACACCAAATAACGCAACTTTGGGGATGTTGTTGCACACTATGCAAAACTATTGACGGGTTAGAAGAAAATAATGTTGATAAAATTGCAGGATTATATCATGCTAAGACAGCCTGGATTAGACCTGAGAAGGGTTTTCAATATCATTACCTGCTCTCCCGGAACAAGAAACGATATGCAATATCTTTATAAGGATAGACCGTAAGATCGAATCCGAACAAAACAAACTCTCATCCCTTAAATCACTCTTTCAGAACCTCATAACATGAAAGGTCAGGTTAAGGTTAAGGACATTAATGCATGATATATGGTAAAATGGTATATATAATCAGCACGTATTATTGTGCATAAATGGAGGATGAATATGCGTACGACAATTGATATAAATGAAGACCTCATTAATGAGGTTATGAAAAAGGCTGGAGTAAAGACCAAGAAAGAGGCAATTGTAACGGCCATGAAGGCTTATCTGAGATTCAAAAAAATTGAGGAACTGAAAGAACTGGTCGGTAATTACGACGCCTTCGATCTGACATTAAGCGACCTGAAGAAGATGCGGGATGAAAGATAGGGTTCTGATAGATACATCCGCCTGGATAGTCAGTTTCAGGAAATCGGGTAATGAGAAGCTGAAACAGCAAGTTGTGGCTGCCCTGAATTCCCTGTCAGCGGTAACAACAAATATCATCACCATGGAACTTCTTCAGGGGTGTCGCGATGACATGGAATATAAAAAAATGCGGTCAAGGCTGGAGGCACTTGAGCTGATGCCTCTTAACGAAGACGTTTGGGAGATGGGTTACAGTGCGGGGTATAGCCTCAGGAAGAAAGGCATTACGGTTCCATCGGTGGATATAATAATCGCCTCTCTTGCTAAAGCGCATGACTGCACGCTCCTTCATCACGACAGGCATTTTAAACTGATAGCAAGGCATCTCGATATAAAGACGGTCGACTTTTTGAGTTAACAGACAGATTATAGAATGGGTGACATTGTTGCACACTATGCAAAATTCTTGACGGGCAAGAAAATAAAGTTGATAAAGTTGTAGGATTTATATCATGCTATGACAGCCAGGATTAGACGTATCAGGAGCCTCGCACACGTCCAATTGCACGAAGGGAGGAACTCATAAAAAGTACAAGTTATGCATTGTATGCAACAACGTTCCTGACTTATATTATAGTCTGTGCCTGGGCTGGCTTAGCACATCGTTAGGCATCTATAAAATCGGGGTTCCATAGATTGAAAATAATATATTTAGATCAGCTTCATTGGATTGAAATTGCTAAACATATAAATGGTAACCATACGAAAGAAGGAACCGATGAAGCGCTCAATCACATATTAGGGTTAAGTAAAAAGGATATTGCTATTTTTCCTTTATCAATTTCTCACTATTATGAAACTCTAAAACAATCTGATCCAGGAAGGCGACAACGACTCGCTCAAGTTATGAGGCAACTTTCCCGTGGGTACACAGTTAGTGCACTAAGGAATATCGTTAATTCTGAAATTGAGTTGGCATTAGTAGCTATGTTCAGTTTAAATCACGAAGTGCTCCCTGTTTCATACATAGGTAAAGGCTTTGAACATACCTTTGGACGATCTCTAAACATGAGGTTAGAATGGCCAAATCCAGAGAAAGTGCCGGAAGATATAAAACAAAAAATAGAAAATGATATTTTTGAAGTTGCGGAAAATGCCTTACTAAGCGGTGTGATAAAGGGTTCATCTGTGGAGCATCTATTTCCTAAAATGGATTTATCTGCAGATATTAAGTTTTGTGATCACCTTATGACGTGGAAGGGATGTGCTTCATCCGCCACTGAGGAAGAATTGAGTCGGCAAATCTACGCAATTACATATCAAGATATATTTGATTCCATTTTTTCAAAAACCGTTGAGCTGGGGATTTCTACAGAACAATTTGTAGGTATTGGAGAAGAAGGGATGAAGAGGCTTATTGATATGATGCCCACCCGGAAAGTAGATATGTGGTTGAGAGACCAATGGGCCAGAAATGGAGGGTTAATACCCAAAAAATCCGACTTGAATGATTGGTGCTATGTGGGGGCTGCAATCCCATATTGTGATTTTGTGGTAACAGAAAACCAAATGGATGATCTGTTATCCAGATCAGCAGAATATAAGTCTAAAGTTACATCAGAGCTTTCAGACTTGATTGGAAAATATGCCTAACAATGCAAATTCAGCCGAGCCAATACCGTGCCGTTAGAAGCAAATAAAACAAAAGAGACATGATGGATCTGGATAATATAGTTGAAATAAGGGTATTAGGCCCCCAAGGGAAATATTATATAGATTTGGAAAAGGAATTTTCCCTACAATTTGAAGAACAAGGGGCATATTTTATGATATCCCGTTTGTTTTCTGCTCCTCCAGAAACAACAGTGATGATTACAATAGGGATAGGAGTAATTACTGGAGTGACAACCCATGTTCTGGCTAAGCTAATTGATAAAATATTTGATCTAAAGAAACGAGATGGTCAGGAAAACACGAATGTAACTATCAGCCTCCACATTGGAGACAAATATGTGAACTTGCCAAGTGATAAAGAAGAAATGTTGAAAAAAATAAATGAGTATCGGAAGGATCAAGAGTAAGATGAATAAAGCTTCTAACAACAGCTTCAACATGGACGGCAAAAAGCTGTGGTGCGTTCCGTATTTTGCCGATAGTTAAGTTGGACGTTGTGTAAGAATAAATTAAGCTTATATAAAATTATGGGGAGAGGAAAATGGACAAAAAACTAACAAAAATTGTTGGCCTGAAAAAAGATGACTTTGATGAATTTATTTCAAGTGGAGAGCTGAAACTAAGGAAAGCTCGATTACTTCCATTTTTCAAGCCTGGGGATGAAATGGCTTTGACATCGGTAATATTATCTTCAATAAGATTGATAAATGAGTTTAGAAAAAAAATATTCTCTGACTGTAAATTGATGGGTGGCGGTCAGATATACGTTTTCACAGAAGTGTCTTTTCCTCAGTTTCCAGAATATAGAGTAGATGGCCTGTTGCTAATTGTTAAGAGCGGGATAATTAAAGATGCCGCAATATTTGAGATGAAGAATGGGAACGATATACTCAATAAAGAACAAATCGAGCACTATCAAGAAGTTGCTAAAGCATATTCAATTCCAAAGCTTGTAACAATTTCAAATCAATTTGTTTCTGAACCAACACAATGTCCTGTAAACATTAAAACTATAAAGAACGTTGATATATTTCATTTCTCTTGGTCTTATCTTTTAACTATAGCTCATGTGTTGTTATTCAAAAATGACGCTAATATCGAAGATGCGGATCAGGTTGAAATAATGCGTGAAGTTGTGAACTACTTGGAATATGATAAATCAGGAGTTTTTGGTTTAAACCATATGAAAGCAGGTTGGAGCGAAACCATTGAGAAAATAAATGCTGGTGCCAACCTTAAAATTAATGATCCTTATGTATGTGATGCTGTTTATAGTTGGCAACAAGAAGAAAAAGATATGGCATTAATTTTAAGCCGGCATCTCGGAGTATTAGTTGACTCAGGTGAGACGAAGTATAAAAGTAATTTAAAGGCAAGACTGGAAGATGATAAAAAATCCTTAATCAACAAAAAACAGCTTGTATCTACGCTGCGAGTTAAGGATGCTGTATCTGATATTAAGATTATGGGTTTGTTAGAAAAAAGAAGTGTTGAGATGTTCGTAAGCCTAAAAGCACCACATGACAAAACATTAAGGGGACAGTTGGGATGGATCAAACGTCAGATTGAAAATTGTAAGAAAAAGAATGAAGCCATTTTTGAGAAACTCAAAAAAGGAGTATTAATTGAGACCAAAATTAAAAACAGTCACAAAGCTGAGCGGATGAGTATTCTAAATTTTGATGAAATGATAGATATCCTTAAAAACAAAGAAATCAAAGAATTTAAAATTGTTCTCATAAAAGATTTCGGCAAACAATTTGCATCATCTAAGAAATTTGTTGAGCTAATAGAACACATGCTAATTGATTTTTATAGTGGCATTATTCAGTATCTGTATAAGTGGGAGCCTTCAGCACCTAAACTGATTCAGCCAATTGAGGCAGGAGATCCAGCTGTTATTGAGAAGCCAACACGAGAAGTTATTGAAGGTGGTAAGGAATTAAAAGAAATTAAAACATAATAATGGAATGGACTTGAACAGGTTATCTCAGCTCCCTTTTTCAAGTCGATCATAGTTCATTTTTTTATTTTTTGTTACTGTTTTCAAAGAAACGCTTGTCAGTCATTCAGGCGTTAGGCGTATGAATAACCAAATATGAAAGAGGCTGAAAATGGCGTTTAATAACTTAAAGATAACATGTGTGAAAGTCGAAGGCAAATGTAGCCGAACAAAAGTGGGAACAACC
The DNA here is from genome assembly GCA_035873375.1 of Nitrospirota bacterium. Lineage (NCBI taxonomy): Bacteria > Pseudomonadati > Nitrospirota > Nitrospirota bacterium. The sequence goes on from JAYWMQ010000043.1 coordinate 114,208, forward strand.
TTCTACGTAAGAAATGCAAAATTGGAAATCCCTCCAGGGGAAAGCATTTATAATGATTGAGTTAGAATACTCATTAATAATCGAGGCAACAGAAGAACCTGACTATTTTGGGTTTTATTCTCCGGACCTGGAAGGTTTTTCAGGGATAGGACATTCTATTGAAGATTGTATCTATAAGGCAAAATGGGGAATGAAGGAACATGTTCAGCTGTTAAAAGAACAAGGCTTGCCAGTCCCTCCGCCGAATCCCAATCCCAGGATAATTATTCAAAACGAAGAGAAGTTAACAGTTGCATAGTTTAAAAAGAAAAATGACCGTCCCACATCGATCGAATTCCCCATCGGCTTTTGTTAAGCGGTGGTTAAACGATAGTTAAACGCAAACTACAAAAGGGCATTGGTTTGCTGTAAACGAACCAATGCCCTTTCGCGATCCTGTTTGATTTTAAAACCCCTTATGTTTTTGGCTCTATTCTTACCGCTGTCAGATGGGCTGAGCCCTCCGGGGACGCAAATGTCAGGGAATTCACCCTTGCGTGGGCAAAGTGTACAGGGACAAAGAGCATTCCTTCGGGTATCTCGTCAGATATACGTGCCTTTATATATACCGAGTCCCTCCTTGATACTATCCTGATGAACTCACCGTCCTCAACGCTGAACTTGTCAGCATCCTCAGGGCTTATCTGCACAAAGGCATCGGAAAGTACATGGCTGAGGCTCTTTGACATGACAGAGAGGGCACCTGAGTGCTGCATGATATTGCCTGTCACCAGGACAATAGGGTGCTCCTCATCAGGTCTCTCCTTGAGTTCCCACTCAGGGCTGGCGAATCTCCATTTCTGGGTCCCGGTATCAACGGGCATTTTGCTTATCTCTTCCTGGATGGTTTTAAGGTCTATGCTTCCAAGGTCCTCTCCCATAAGCCTTGCAAGGTTGCGCAGTATCATCCAGTCAGCTATGGAATCCCCTGTGGCTGCAACCACCTTTGGTACAGGCTGGGGCAGACCCTCCGAGTTTATAAATGTTCCTTCCTTCTCTGCCCAGCTTGCAGCAGGCAGGATTACATCAGCTAATTTTGCCGTCTCTGAAATCCTTATGTCCTGAACTATCAGGAGGTCAAGGCCTTTGATCGTCTCTTCAATACGGTCTGCATCAGGCATGGTGACAAGCGGGTCTTCACCCATGAGATAGAGGGCCTTGAGTGCTCCGGGTTTGTAAAGCATTTCATATAAATCCTTGCCATTGCTCAGCGGTCTTACACCCATGAGCCAGGCACCGTAGGTGTTTGAGTAATCAGCCGGTATCTGTAATGCCTCGGGGCCCTCTCCCAGGAGCATGAGGAGATTGGCCGCAGCCCTTACGGTCTCGATACCCTTCTGATTCTCTGCTGCTGCAACAGTCATGGCCAGGAGGCGGCTTTCCGCCATGGTAAACTCTCTTGCCATTTCTGTAAATTCCTCTTCTTTTATGCCTGTTATCTCTGATACCTTTTTTGGGGTAAAGTCCTTTACCGCTTCCTGAAGTTCATCAAGACCCTCTGTTGTAATATCCTTCTTCAGGTGAATTCCTCCGGCCAGTGCATAGTTGATCAGGCCGTTAAGGAAGGCGGTCGAGGTTCCGGGTCTTATCCTCAACCACGCTGACGCACGTCTTGCAAGCTTTGTCTGCCTCGGTTCAACAATCAACAGGCGTGAGCCCTCAAGTTTTGCCTCGAGGAACTTGAGTCCGAAGATGGGGTGAGTGGAGGTGATGTCTGATTCAAGGACGAGTATGACCTCCTTGCCTATGGGGGAGTCGAGCTTTACAGGGTTCAGTTTTATCCCGTAAGTCTCTTCCATGCCTTTTAGCACCCAGGCATAGCCGAGCCTTGCAGAGGTGTCCAGGTTGTCGGTGCCTATCACCTCACGCATGAATTTCTGGAGCATGTAATTGTCTTCAAGTGTGGTCCTTGGTGAACCGATTGCCCCTATGGCCTCCGGGCCGTGTTTTTCCTTTATTGTCTTCAGCTTTTCTGCAACGTAATAGAGTGCCTCCTCCCAGGAAGCCTCCCTGAATTCCCCGTCCGTCTTAATCAGTGGTGTCTTCAGCCGTGACTCACCATAAATGAAGTCAAAGCCGAACCTCCCCTTTCCACAGAGGTCACCGTTATTTACACCCTTACCCTCAACCCCTCTGACCCTCAAAATCTTTCCTTCCCTGAGGTCAAGGGTGAGAGTACAGCCGACTCCGCAGTAGGGGCATATACTGTCTCGGCTTTCAAGGAACCACGCCCTTGCCCGGTACTTGTAAGGCTTTGCCCCAAGGGCGCCAACAGGGCAGGTATCAATGCACTGGCCGCAGAATTCACAGTCAAGGGTCTCTTCAAATGCAGGGCTTATCTTTGTCTTGAACCCACGGCCAATCAGGTTTATTGCCCCAACGCCCTGGTGTTCCCAGCAGACCCTTACGCAGCGGCCGCAAAGTATACACCTGTTGGGATTACGGTCAATCAGGGGGCTTGTTGCCTCTGGATCGTGTTTCCTCTCACCATAGAACCGGCTCTGTGAAGGACCGTATTTATATGCAAGGTCCTGGAGGCTGCACTCACCGGCCTTGTCGCATATCGGGCAGTCAAGTGGGTGGTGTACGAGCAGGAGTTCGAGTACGGTTTTTCTTGCCTTTTGCAGCGCCGGGGTGTCGGTGTGCACAACCATTCCGTTTTCAGCAGGGGAGGAGCATGATGCCATCAGCTTTCTCTGTCCCTCAACCTCTACGAGGCAGAGTCTGCACCCCCCGTAGGGCTTCAGCCTTCTGTCCCAGCATAGATGGGGTATGTATATGTTGTTCTCCCTTGCCACATCCAGTATTGTCACGCCTTTTTTGGCCTGGAGTTTTTTGCCGTTAATCGTCAGTTCTATCATCTAATCAAGACCTCCTGAGCAAAGTTTTAAATACGGATTCCTAACCTGCAGCCTTATTCCTTACTCTCAACTGTCGTTTGCATTTCCTCCCCCTTAAACATATCTCTTGGTCCTACCTTGACAGCATTAAATTTACACTTTTCATAGCAGGTCCTGCATTTGATACAGAGGGCCTGGTTTATCAGATAGGGTTTTTTCTTTTCTCCGGTTATCGCATCCTGGGGGCATGCCCTTGCACAGACGCCGCAGCCTTTACATGCCTTCGCATCTATGTAGAAGGTTGAGAGATCCCTGCAGACCCCTGCCTTACACCATTTCTGATGTATATGTGATTCGTATTCGTCCTTAAAATACCGTATTGTGGTGAGTACCGGATTTGGCGCCGTCTGACCAAGCCCGCAGAGCGATGTCTTTATAATATCGCCTGCGAGGTCCTCAAGGAGTCCTATATCATCCTCTTGCCCACTGCCTTCCGTAATCTCAATCAGCTTGTCAAGCATTACCCTCGTCCCTATCCTGCAGGGAGAACATTTGCCGCATGACTCATCTGCGGTAAACTCAAGGAAGAATTTTGCCACGTTTACCATGCAGTTGTAGTCATCCATTACAACCATTCCACCGGACCCGACAATGGCTCCTGTCTTGACTATATCCTCATAGGTTACAGGTGTATCAAGGAGGTGTTCAGGGACACAGCCGCCTGATGGTCCCCCGAGCTGTACTGCCTTGAATTTCCTGCCCTTCTTTATTCCACCGCCTATATCGAATATTATTCTCCTCAAAGGGGTGCCCATCGGCACCTCGATCAGTCCGATATTGTTAACCGCCCCTGTAAGCGCAAAGACCTTTGTCCCGGTTGATTTTTCCGTGCCGAGATTGCGGAACCATCCACCACCGTTAAGGACGATCTGCGGGATATTTGCATAGGTCTCAACATTGTTAAGCACAGTCGGCTTACCCCACAGGCCCTGATTTACCGGAAAGGGAGGTCTGGGTATGGGCATGCCCCTCTTGCCTTCAAGGGAGCGCATAAGGGCTGTCTCCTCACCACACACAAAGGCCCCGGCTCCCTCGTATATCTCTATGTCAAGGCTGAAGTCGGAGTTTAAAATATTGTTACCCAAAAGCCCAAGCTCATTTGCCTGGTCTATGGCAAGCTGCAGCCTCTTGACAGCAAGTGGATACTCTGCCCTGACATAAATATAACCCTTTGTTGCCCCGATGGCCTTTGCCGCTACTATCATCCCCTCAAGCACAACATGCGGGTCGGCCTCCATGATACTGCGGTCCATAAATGCTCCGGGGTCGCCCTCGTCACCATTACAGAGTATGTACTTCTGATCTCCCCTGGCCATGGAACATAGTTCCCACTTGAGTCCTGTTGGAAAACCTGCGCCGCCGCGTCCCCTGAGGCCTGAATCTTTCAGCTCCTTTATTATCTGCTCCGGTGTCATCTCCGTCAGGGCCTTTGCAGCCGCCATATATCCATCCCTTGCAATATAGTCTTCGATGTTTTCGGGATCAATAAGGCCCTTGTTTCTGAGGGCCCTCAATACCTGATACTTGAAGAAGGGTATTTCATTCATGGAAGGGACGGTTGTCTTTTTCAGGGGCTCATGGTACATGAATTTTTCAACAGGCCTGCCTTTAAGGAAATGCTCTTCTACTAAATAAGGTATATCTTCGGGCTTGAGCTTTTCATAAAAAATCTCGTCGGGGTGTACTATAAGGATCGGCCCCTGTGCACAGAAGCCGTTACAGCCTGTGAGTGTTATTGATATTTCATCTTCCATCTTCCTCTTCTTGAGTTCCTCAATCAGGGCATCCCTGACCTTCAGGCTTCCGGTTGCTATACATCCCGTTCCTCCGCACAACATCACGTTTACCCTGTATCTTTCCATCTATGGTACCTCCGTCTCCATTATCGTTATACGAAATACGAAAAATACTGCAAAAAACTAATAGGATGTCTCGCATCCCCTTACGAGAGCCAGGTCTTCCACGACCTTTCCTCCGAGGATATGTTCAGTAACTATCTTTCTTGTCTTCTCTTCATTGAGGTCACAGTATTTTACAGGAGGTTCATCCAGAATCTGAACCGTGATCATCGGTTCACGGCTGCAAAGCCCTGCACAGCCGGAGGTGTTTACAGCCACATCTGTGGCCCCGCTCTTCTCTAACTCTTCAAGTATAACGTTCATTATCTCTCTTGCCCCTGCTGCAAGACCGCAGGTGCCCATATGAACTGTAACCCTTGCCCTGAAAGCCCCTTCCCTGAGGGCTGTTTTTGCCTTGTATTCTTCTTTAATCTTTTTTAGATCTTCTACCGTAAGTTTTGCCATTGTGCGGCCTCCTTTTTGATCATTAAGCTAAAGGATGAAGGTCTTTCTCACGACACCCTCTCTATCTGTCATTCCGGCAGTTCTTAAGCCGGAATCCAGTGTTTTCAATGCTTTCCGGATACCGGATCAAGTCCGGCATGACGACAAAAAGACATTTATACACAGACACTAATTATATTGTTTTATTGTCTCAGCTACCTTGACAGGGTCAACACTCCCATATATGTCGTGGTCGACAACCACAACAGGAGCGAGTCCGCAGGCACCGAGACACCGTATAGTCTCAAGGGAGAACTTTTTGTCTTCCGTGATCCCCCCCTCGTCAATCCCGAGGTATTCCTTTACTTTCTCAAGTATCTCAGCGGCCCTTTTCACATAACAGGCGGTGCCGAGACAGACCCTTACGTTGTGTTTTCCTTTGGGTTTCATGGTAAATAATGAATAGAAAGAGACGACCGCATGCACCTCGCTGACGGGGAGGTTGAGTTCTTTAGCTATGATACGCTGTACAGCAGGGGGCAGATATCCGAGTACCCCCTGTACCTTTTGCAGGACAGGGATTAACGCCCCGGGTTTGGTTTTGTACTTCTCTATAACCTCCATTATGTCCTTCAGTTTTGTCTCTATATCTTCTTCCGCCTCAGACCTTTCTTTTCCCGAAGTTGCCTTTACGGTAGCGATGGCCTTTTCAGTTACATTAATCAGAAGCTGGGGAGAGAAGGGCTTTGGCAGATAATCTATGATACCGAGCTCAAGGGCGTCTTTTATGCTTTCCTGGGAGGGATAACCTGTGATAACGACTATACCCGTTCCAGGGCTGGTCTTCCTTATCCAGCGTATTAACTCTATTCCGTCTACCTCGGGCATCTTGAGGTCGGTAATAACGAGGTCAAAGTCCCCGTTTTTTATCATATCCATGGCCTCGCTGGCCCTAGTGGCACCCTGGACACTGTATCCCTCCGGAGCGAGTATCCTCTCGCAGCTTTTTATAACAACCGTCTCATCGTCTACTACCAAGACACTCCCCGCCATAGAATAACCTCCATAATATAATTTTTATCGAGTTAATGAATTTGTTCACCTGCTTTGCATAATCCTGACAGGATAATCAAAGCAAGGCAAAATCATCAGTTTACATTTCCAGTGGTATCACCTTTGCAAGCCATACAAGCCATCCCTCCGAGAGGTGTTCCTTGAGAAGGGAACAGATGATGTCATTGGCCTTCCCGTTGGTCTCTTTTATCTCTGCGGTCATTGGTGAGGCTATATCCACAATCTTTCCCGAGCCGGTAAGCAGCCTGGCAAATGGTTCTCCTGCCTTCACCTTGTCTACCTTCAGGTAATCGACATAAAGCATCTCTCCTGCGGCCATCTCGTATCTCAGGTCATAGCCTATCTCCCAGAGTCCTGTCTTTGTCGGCCTTGCCCATACACCTTCCTTATAAAATATTACGGGATTTTCCTTGTCCCGCAGAGGCACCAGGTAATCCCGGAACTCATCTATATAAGCCTGTCTCAGGATCCATCCCCTCTTGTCAAATACCTTCCTGGCAACATTTAACATGAAATCAGGAGTGAAAGGTTTTTCAATATACTCAAAGGCCCCAAGCCTTATGGATTCCTTTGCATCTTCCAGTGTGGGGTATCCGGTAATAACAACAATATCGGTATCTGGCTGAATGACTCGTGCCTCACGCAGGACCTCAATCCCTGATATGTCCGGCAGGCGTATATCGGTAATCAGGATGTCGTATTCCTCCTTCTCAAGCTGTCTCAGTGCATCCTCACCCTTGCCCACTGCAGTGATATTGTAACCCTCCGCCCCGAGTATCCTCTTGCAGCTAAGCGTCACAACAGGATCGTCATCAAGTACAAGTATCTTTCCTTTATCCATGGTTACCTCCTTTCATTACAAGACAGGTTATAGCAATTCCCTTGCCAGTCTTCAGGCGAGTGTGGACGGCTGATGAAACAGCTGAAAAATAAGGAAATTTTTTTTTGACTCCCCTTTCTAACCATAATATATCACGATTCAGTGTATAGAAAATATATACTCTTACCATTATATATCATACACTGAAATTCGTCCATCCCTCACTGAACGGAGGATTTGTTTTAAAGGTATTGACCATGGTTGATAATGCTTCTGAATAAGTCTCTTCACATGTCTTAACTGTAGACCCTGCGTATTATCGAGGATAAGACAAAATCCGGTTTATTCTTGAGACACCAAACAGAAATCATCCGGAAACAGCATATGGGATAAACCGCAGGTGCAACGGGCATTTCAAGGCTACAGGACCATAGCCGGTAGAACTCAAATGTAGAGTTGAATCTTGAAAAGTGTTCCGGGGTTTGCAGTGTTGAAAATTTTTTATCTTTTGTGCTAATCTTTATATATGCTTGTAAGAAGTAAATCCCTATCATTTACCATTCAATTAAAGGGCACATCATGAAAACCGACAGCGGCTTTAAACTAAAAAACTTTGCCAGAACATTGAATGCAGCAATCCAGTTCAACCTTTTCAATAAAAGGAATCTGATCAAGGTTGGACACAGGATAACCCACAAGTGTAACTACAAGTGTTCCTACTGTTCAGTCTGGAATGACAAGACTGAGGAACTGAATACCGATCAGATTCTGAAACTCGTTGATGAAGTAGCTGAAGCGGGTTGTGTGGCCTATGCCGTAACCGGAGGTGAGCCCCTTGTAAGAAAAGACCTTCCGCAAATCCTGAAGCGGATAAAGGAGAGGGGTATGGTAGCCAAACTTGTCACAAACGGTTCTCTTGTATCAAAGAGAATTGACGAGATAGCGGATCACGTGGACGTTTTGACTTTCTCGTTTGACACCACAAACCCGAACGTTCCTGAAGACATGGGAATAATAAAGGTTCTGAATGATACCGTGATAGAGGGGATAAAGGCAGCCGTGGGGAGGATTCCGCACGTTGGATTTAATACAATTCTGACAAGGATTACATATGATGAACTTGACGACATAGTGGAAATCGCTACAAGGCTGGGGATAAAATCGCTTACGTTCTCTCCTTTGCTGACACATTTTGATTACAGGAGTCCGGAGGAGTACTCCAGGCGCTACGGTGAGGTGTACGGCAGTATCGAGCATTACAGGAAGACGATAACAAAACTGAGGGAGTTGCGGGATAAGGGTTATCCGGTGATGATGAGCGATCTGCTGCTTGATGCAATGTACACGTTTAAAGTGCCAAAGATGAAGTGTATAGCGATTTATCTGCAGTGCAGCATATCCCCGGATGGAAGACTGGGGCCATGCTTCGAGTTTTCCAGGGAGCTCACTGATTCTTACAAGAATAAAAATTTCAAGGAACTTTGGGAAGAGCTTGGGAGTTACAAAGCCTTTTCAGATAACTGCAAGGGATGCCTATTACACTGTTACTTCGAGCCAAGCGCAATATTTTCAGGTAAACCCAAGGCAATTTTTTCACGCGGTTCGTACAGAACAAGGTATTTAAATGCCCTTTTCAACCGGAAAGAATCCTGAAAAAAACGAGAACTCTGAACCCGGTTGTCACTGGAGCCGGGGCTATGTCTGTATTTCGCAGTCTACCATAATCGCAGAGGAGCTAAGCCGTATATGTTTTTCACAAGCTTCATGTGTTTGAGATGAACCGGAAAAGTAATTGCCGTATCCGGTCCCTTTTCTTTAATTTAAACGTAAATTTAAACGTAATTATTTTTTTATCTACACTATGAAACAGGGCAAAAATATAAAGTTTTTACTCCTGCTTGCAGTATTTGTTCTTGGTGTTTCTCTTGGTTTGTTTTTCTGGGATAAGATAACCCTTCCGTATTCAAACCCTTGGGGTGTCACGGGGGTGCTTACTGTTGCAGAGTATAATCCTACCAATGATTCGGTCAGGTTTGCTGTCTTCTTATTCATGCCTTTACTGGTGCTCTTCCTGATGTACCTTCTGAACATAGGTGGTTTAAACCGTATCTGTTTTAGGGAGAACTCGGATTTTTCTGAACATGATTCCCTAGATGTTTTACCGTTACCGTCAATGAATAAAAAAATCTTTGCGGTAATCCTGTTGTTTTTTGCAGTTATATCCGCAGTTAATATTCCGAACTACCGTTCTACCGGGAAATTCGATGCAATGCACGAAGGCGAGACTCTGGGGCCTGCCCTGTCGTATATGGCCGGGGAGGTTCCATATAAGGATTTCTTGTTTCTGCACGGTGTTTTTGAGAATCCTGTCCGTTCAGTGGTGGCCTTTAAACTTTTCGGGAAGTCAATTGGTTCGGTCAGGGCTCTTGAGTCTATCCTTAAAGCTTTTTTATTCGTATTGCTTGCCATTTTCCTGATGCAGATATTCCGTGGCAATTATCTGTACTACCTTTTTGTTTTCCTGACTCTGACCCTTTTCTATAAACACCTTTTTGGTCTTCCAAGAAGATTAATCTTTTTTAAATCCATGGATATAACCACGTTTTCATTTCTGCTAACCATTCCTGTACTGTACCGTTTTTCGGACCTGAAACAGATTAATCCGAAGAAATTCCTGATAAGCGTTTTTTTCTTTTCTTTTATTCCTCTGGCTTCGTTCGGTTATGCTGCTGACAGGGGAATTTATCTGTTTGTGACCTATCTGATTGTATCCCCAATTTTATACTTTGTCTTCTTTCACAAAAGTCCTTTGAGACGTCATTATCTGGCAGCTTCATTCCTTGGGCTTCTGGCGGCGGTTCTGTTGTTGAATGTCCTGTTCCGCGGAGCTTTTTACGATTTTTTTGAATTTACTTTTCTGACCTTGACTAAGTATAGGGAGTTACAGGGTGGTTTAATCTATCCTATTGAACAGATAGCTTATTTGGCGGTTTGTGTCCTTATAGCAGCAAATACTTTTTGGGTTGCCTATAAATTCCTGCAGGAGTTGTATCTGAATGACGGGAAAGTCAGGCCTGCGTTCAGAGAGTTCATTCGGAAGTATTTTATAGAATTCTGTTTGTTACTGATGTCGATATTCTTCTACAAGAGTGCTTTGGGGCGTTCTGACTGGATGCACGTTGCCTACAGTTCTCCCCTGACTTACATACTGTCCTTGTATATCCTGATAAAACATTATCTGCACGGTTTTCTTCAGAGAGAAAGATTCAACGCATTCAGGAAGGTTCTCGTGTATGCAATCACTTTTATAGTTGTTGTAAGTTCTGTAGGTGGTATTTACAGGATATATAAAAAAGATTTGATTACAAAGCGGTTTCCGGTTAAAGTGGAAGACTCTGAATTTATTCTTGATAAATATAAGGCAACTATAACATTTCTGAAAAATAATCTTAAGGATGATGAAAAGTTTTTTACTTTTACAAATGAGGCAAGCTGGTATTATTTTATTGACCAGCCGGCACCGACGCGGTTCCCGACGTTGTTGTACGCTATGCCGTATTTTTATCAGGAGGAAGTGGTTGAAGATTTAAAGAAGGCAAATATCAGGTATGTCCTCTATACAAACAGTGACTGGTATAATTCTGTCAGTGGTTTTAACTTTGAAGGCTTTTCCAATGAAGTCAGGTTTCCTATAGTCCTGGATTATCTCAAAAAGAACTTTGTTTTTTATAGGATGATTGACGACAATGAAATCTGGATCAGAAAGTCTGAACAGAATAAAAATTGATGTAATCGGGAATTGAGCCCCGGATTCAGCGACAAAAACAGAGTTGAGAAGACTCTCTGTAAAGTAAATAACACACTTGTCATGCTGAAGTTATTCAGGTATATACTAATAAAAAGACAACTGGATACGAAGCCATGAAAGAAGTTTGAAGCAAGTTCGGAGTGACATTCATAGAGCTTTCAGACAGGCTCCGGTTTCTATATTTCGTAATCTACCTTGGCTACAGAGGCGCAAAGCCGTCTGATATTTTTTACAACCTCCATGTGTTTGGGATGAACGAGATACTGTTGCAGGTGTTCAAGCGAATCGAACGTAGAGTCAAGGACAATGTCATATGATCTATCGGAAGGCAATACATCGAGAGCTACCACGCATTCTTTCATAATACCTTCTGTTGTTTTCTTCAGGCCCCGTAAATCTTTGACAAGCTGCTGGCGGTCTTCATCTGATGCCTCAGGTTTCAGTTTGAAAAGTACGATATGTTTTAACATCTCCGCTCCTTTCGGGAAGTTCTTCCAGTGTTATCAGTACTATAGTGTGTTTTAAAAACTTATTATAACACTTTTAATGATGATATTTACGCATCAGATCTTTAGCCGCATGGTAGAGATAAAGTTCTTTATGTTAAAATAACAATATTATGGAAGAAGTCGGCATTGTAGAGAGTGTTGAGGGGGTAATTGCAAAGGTTCTTGTTGAGCGCAAGAGTGCCTGTGACAAGTGTAGCGTGGGCATATGTCACGGTTCTTCCGATGACGGGGCACTTATAGAGGCCCTCAATATCGCCAAGGCAAAAGAGGGTCAGAAGGTCAAGGTTGTATTTAAGTCCTATACATATCTGAAGGGTACAATCCTTATTTATGGTCTCCCGGCACTTGCGCTCATAATCGGAGCGGTACTTGGCAAGGAGTTCCTTCCCCGCATCTTTAGTGGAGTTGATCCTGACCTGCTTTCTGCTGTTGGTGGATTCGGTCTCTTTATTTTGACCTTCATTGCTGCCAGACTATTCAGTCTGAGGATGGAGAAAAATACGGAATATAAACCCGTTGTCGAAGAGATACTCGAGTAAATTAACTGTTGAATTCCGTTAAAAACAGGGGGTTGTATGGCTAAACATAATGTTTCCATGATCAGAAACTTTTCGGTTGTGGCACATGGTGGTGCCGGCAAGACCTCTTTAGTGGAGGCCATACTTTATAGTGCAGGTGCCATTGACAGGATGGGAAGCGTAGAGGCAGGGAATACTGTAACCGATTTTGATCCTGAAGAGATAGAACGCAAAATCACCATATCTTCTGCAGTTGCCTATTGTGACTGGAATGCCTGCAGGATGAATATCATAGACACCCCCGGGTTCATTAATTTCATAGAGGATGCAAGGGGCTGTCTGAGGGTATCGGATGGAGCAGTAATAATAGTCAGCGCAATATCAGGTGTCAAGGCGGAGACTGAGAAGATATGGAAATATGCCTGTGAGTTTGAACTGCCGAGGATTATATTCATTAACAAGATGGACAGGGAGAATGCCGATTTCACACGTGCAATCAGTGATTTGGAGAAATCTTTTGAGACAGAGGCAATTGCACTGAATATCCCGATGGGGGAGGGTGCTTCCTTTGAGGGTATTGTGGATATAGTAAGGATGAAGGCATATCGTTTTGAAGAGGGGGGGACAAAAGAGATTGACGTGCCCTCAGAGCTTGCGGAAGATGCGGGGAACTACAGGAAAAAGCTTGTAGAAAAGATAGCGGAATCGGATGATGCCCTTCTTGAACGGTATCTTGAGGGTGGTGAACTGACGGAAGAAGAGATTCTCGGGGGTGTAAAAGAGGGGTCCCTTACCAGGAAGTTTATCCCGGTGGTTTGTGGTTCGGCCACACAGAACCGGGGCATTGACCTGCTCATGAATACAGCAGTCCTGTGTCTTCCCTCACCTGGGGAGATGGCACGGATCAGTCCTGTCAGGGGCAGAAATCCCAATGACGGCTCTGAGGTGCTCAGGCAGCCGGACGAGAATGAACCCTTTTCAGCTTATGTCTTCAAGACCATTGCCGATCCGTTTACAGGTAAGCTTACCCTTATGAGGGTTTACTCGGGTGGCCTTAATGCTGATTCAACAGTCTATAATGCCTCATCAGATGCAAAGGAGAGAATCGGTCAGGTTTTTTATCTCTTCGGGAAAAAGCATGTTCCCACTCAGACCCTTGGCCCGGGGGAGATAGGGGTGGTGGCAAAACTGAAGACAACCAATACCGGGGATACGCTCTGCGATGCGGCAAATCCCGTGGTCTTTGAAAAAGTAAGGTTCTCTGAGCCAATTATATCCTATGCTATTGCGCCAAAAAGCAAGGGCGATGAGGAAAAAGTCAGCTCAGGTCTGCACCGGATGCTTGAGGAGGACCCGACCCTGAGGTTTCACAGGGATGAGGAGACAAACGAGATGTTGCTCTCAGGTATGGGGCAGGTGCATGTCGAGATAGCTATTCAGAAATTAAAGAGAAAGTTCGGTGTTGATGTAGAGATGAAGACCCCGAAGATTCCCTATCGTGAGACTATAAGAGCGCGGGCCAGGGCACAGGGAAAATACAAGAAGCAGTCAGGCGGAAGGGGACAGTATGGAGACTGCTGGATTGAGATAGAACCATTGCCGAGGGGCGGAGGATTTGAGTTTGTCAACAGGATAGTCGGTGGCGTGATTCCGAGGCAGTATATCCCTGCAGTAGAGAAAGGAGTTGTTGAGACCCTGAGGGCGGGTGCCTTGGCAGGTTATCCAGTGGTTGATGTGAAGGTTACGCTCTTTGACGGCTCGTATCACTCTGTTGATTCCTCGGAGATGGCCTTTAAGATCGCAGGCTCCATGGCCATAAAAAAGGCTGCATCAGAGGCGAACCCGGTATTGCTTGAACCCGTTATGAGGGTTGAGGTGACCACACCTGATGATGCCCTTGGCTCTGTTATCGGAGACCTGAATGCAAAGAGGGGAAAGGTTCAGGGCGTGGAGCCCCAGGCCGGGGGAAACCAGAAGATAACGGCCCTTGTTCCCATGGCGGAGATGCTTACATATGCCAACCAGCTTCATAGCCTCACCTCCGGCAGAGGGATATATTCCATGGAGTTTTCTCACTATGAAGATGTGCCCGGACACATTGCACAGAAGCTTATTGAAGAGAGAAAGGCGGAAAAAGAACCAGGTAAGGAATAAAAGGCAGTACGCCTGCAGGTGGAGGTCTTCTCTGAAAGGTCTTCCTTTTGATTTTGATAAAACCTTTGTTTTCTTGCATGGAGACGAAGTTTTAAATCTGCTCAAACCCTGCCTGTGAGTCCCTTCGGAACCTGTAGATTTTCAGTTGTAAGGATTTCGGGATATTCCTGAAATTGACAAATATACCCGTATATTTTTAAATTAAAAGACAAAATATTGTTTGCAGGAGGCAAGATGCAGAAGACTGTTGAGGATATCAATCCCACTAAAAAGAAATTTGTTGTAGAAATACCTGCTGATGTTCTTGAGCATAAGATAGAAGAGGCACTCAGGAATCTTGGTAGAACCACGAAAATCCCCGGATTCAGGCCCGGCAAGGTGCCGCTTTCTCTGCTTGAGAGGAGATACGGGAAAGACGTGGAGATGGACGTGATAGAGCGCTTGATTCCAGAGTATTATGTCATGGCGATCAAGGAGGAGGCCCTCTTTCCAGTTGCAGCCCCGGTTTTTGAGGAGTACGATTTCAAGAGGAAAACACCCCTGAAGATGACTTTTACAGTGGAGTTCCTTCCGGAGATAAAAGACCTGAAGTATGAGGGGTATACTGTAAAAGAGGAGACCGTTGATGTAACTGATGAGGAAGTGGAGGAGACCACCAAGCGTCTGCTGACGGAGAAGTCCACTTATGAGGTGGTTGATGATACCATCTCTGATGGAGACCTGGTGGTGGTTGATTATGAGATTGTCGAGGAGGACCAGAAGGTTACAGGCCAGTTTATCAAGATTGGCAGTGATATAATTCCCCGGGAGATATCCGAGGCATTAAAAGGCAGAAAGGCGGGGGAGCCCTTTGAGGTCTCCGCAGCATTTCCCGATGATTATGTCAATAAGAACTTCTGCGGCAAGACCCTCACCCTTAAAGGGAGCATTAATGAGGTGAAGAGATTAAAAAAGGCTGATCTGAATGATGACTTTGCCAAGGACCTTGGATATGAAGACCTGGAAAAACTGAAGGAAGCCGTCAGGGAGTCTCTTGAAAATGTAAAGAAAGAGATGTCCGAGAACAGGCAGAAGGCCGAGCTTATTGAACAGCTTGTGAAGGACAATGAGTTTGACCTCCCCGAGAGTCTCCTTGAGTCGGAGCTTAATGCACTCGTTGGTGAAGAGAAGAAGAAGGACCCGGAACTCGATGTTGAAAAGGCGAGGGAGGATCTGAAAGAGCAGGCTGTCAGGAATGTCAAGGCCAATATACTCCTTGATGTGATTGCAGAGAAGGAGAAGGTGGAAGTTACAGAAGACGAGATGAAAAAGAGAATAGTTGAGATTGCAGGCAGCATGTATCTCAGTCCGGAGAACTTCGTAGACTTGTACCTCAAGAATGAGGGCGCCATGAGTGGATTCAGACAGAATATTGTCAGGGAGAAGGCCCTTGATATTGTATTTCAAAAAGCTGTCAGGGAAGCAGTTAAGAGTGATAAGGTAGAGAGCAGTGATGCAAAGACCAGTGATAGTGAATAGTATCCGTATAAACTAAAAGTAGAAGACCGGCACTAATCTGCTGACACTGACTTTAAACCAGGAGGAGAGTAAGAAGATGAGTTTGATTCCTATTGTAATAGAACAGACGGGAAGGACGGAGAGGGCCTATGACATCTATTCAAGGCTGTTAAAGGACAGGATAATCTTTATCGGTACGCCGATAGACGATCATGTGGCCAATACAGTGATTGCGCAGCTTCTCTTCCTTCAGACTGATGACCCTGAGAAGGATATCCATGTCTATGTCAATTCCCCCGGCGGCGTTGTCTCTTCAGGGCTTGCCATCTATGATACCATGCAGTATGTGAAGCCTGATATTGCCACCTATTGCCTGGGACAGGCGGCGAGCATGGGAGCACTGCTTCTGTCGGCAGGGGCAAAGTCAAAGAGGTTTGCACTCCCCCACTCGAGGATAATGATACATCAGCCTATGGGTGGTTTTCAGGGACAGGCCACTGATATAGAGATCCATGCAAGGGAGATTCTCAAAATGAAGGAGACGCTGAACGGTATCCTTGCAAACCATACATCCCAGCCTTATGACAAGATTCGGGCAGACACGGACAGGGACTTTTTCATGTCTGCAGAAGAGGCAAAGGAGTACGGGATTGTTGATGATGTGATCTATTCCATGAAGCAAGAAAAAGAAAAGGAAGAAGAGTAATATATACGTTAGTTGTATATTCAGAACTAAGAAGGATTAGCCGGTAGCGGCTGACAGGAGGCTATAGGATGTCTAAAAAGGAAGAAGATAAGTTGCAGTGTTCTTTCTGTGGTAAAACCCAGAGTGAGGTGAAGAAGCTCATTGCCGGGCCCACGGTTTATATCTGTGACGAATGTGTGGAGCTCTGTGACGAGATACTCGCCGAAGAGATGGAGACCTTCAATGAAGGACTGCCGTTTCCGGAATTGCCCACACCTATGGAGATACACAAGGCGTTGGATGAGTATGTAATCGGTCAGGAGAAGGCAAAAAAGACGCTCTCGGTTGCGGTTCATAACCATTATAAGAGGATTCACCATCCGGTCAAGACGGATGTGGAGATTCAGAAGAGCAATATTCTCCTTATAGGTCCGACCGGGACCGGTAAGACTCTCCTTGCGCAGACACTTGCACGGATACTCGATGTGCCTTTCACTATTGCAGATGCCACAACCCTTACAGAGGCCGGCTATGTTGGTGAGGATGTGGAGAATATTATACTCAAACTGCTTCAGGCAGCCAATTACGATGTTGAGAGGGCTCAGAGGGGAATAATCTATATAGACGAGGTGGACAAGATAAGCAGAAAGTCCGACAGCCCCTCCATTACAAGGGATGTCTCGGGAGAGGGCGTACAGCAGGCCCTTCTGAAGATTGTTGAAGGCACGGTTGCGAATATCCCGCCTCAGGGTGGGAGGAAACACCCGCAGCAGGAGTATATTCCGGTGGATACAACCGGTATCCTGTTCATCTGTGGCGGCGCCTTTGTCGGGCTTGAAGAGATTATCGAGAAGAGGATAGGAAAGAGGACCGTTGGTTTTGGAGCTGATACCACTGCAAAGAGAAAGATAGGGAATATCCTGAGCATTGTGGAGCCAGGGGACCTTGTAAGGTACGGGATGATCCCCGAGTTTGTCGGAAGGCTTCCTGTGGTTACCACGTTGGTTGAGCTGAATGAATCGGCACTTGTAAGGATACTTGTTGAGCCGAAGAACGCCCTTGCAAAGCAGTATGAGAGATTGCTCTCCATAGATAACGTGAAGTTACGCTTTAGTGAGGGAGCCCTGCGTGCCATTGCAAGAAAGGCGATAAAGAGGAAGACCGGTGCAAGGGGACTGCGTGCCATCCTTGAGGATATAATGCTTGAGGTGATGTACGAGATTCCGTCGCGTAAAGAGATAAGGGAATGCGTGATTAATGAAGAGGTTATTACACGTCAGGAAAGACCGATCCTGATTTATGAAAAGACAGCCTAATCCACTTGATGGCTCTAAATCCTTTTGGGATGATGCCGCATAGATGATTTGATTGCATTTAACAGGGACTCCCGAATATGGGGGTCCTTTATTTTCAGGGTAACGTCATCAATCAGCTCTTCGGGTATATTGACGGGGGCTGCAGGAGGTACAGGCCTGCCCTTCTTCTTTCTGAATACCCTTCCGAGTTTGAACCTGATCGATTCAATTCCATACCCTGAAAGACGCTTTTTCATCTCTTCCTTGTGAAGTCTTATCTCGTTAAGCCACACGTGGGAGTCAACAATGATGAGCAATTGTCCCCTTTTCAGTGTCGAGGGGTACAGGTGTTCACCCATGGGGGGAGGGAATATTGTCCTGAAGTCTTTCCTTAGAAATTCGAGCCTGAATTCTTCATAAAGGCCAAGGTTTTTTATAATGTCTGAAAGCTCGGTAGTTATGGATTTCATCTGGAACAGTCAAGCCCGGTCCGGCAGTTTTAATGTCAGAGTTTTCCTGCGATTTTCTCAATTATGAAGTTTTCCAGTATGTCTCCAACCTTGATGTCATTGAATTTTTCAATCGTAATACCGCACTCATATCCAGCCTGGACCTCTTTTACATCTTCCTTGAATCTTTTAGTGGCGGCTATCTTTCCCTCGTAGATGACTATATTGTCCCTTATAACCCTTACACCGTCACTTGCCCTCTGCATGGTGCCCTCAAGTACATAACAGCCTGCCACTGTGCCGATATGGGATATTGTGAAGACCTCTCTCACCTCGGCCCTGCCGATGACCTTTTCCCTCAGGGTTGGTTCGAGGAGGCCCTCAAGTGCCTTCTTTACGTCCTCAATGGCCTCATATATTACAGTATAGAGCCTGATATCAACGTCCTCTTTTTCAGCAGCCTGTGCCGCCTTTGATTCGGGTCTGACGTTGAACCCTATTATAATGGCATTGGAAGCAGAGGCCAGCATTACGTCGGACTCGTTGATCCCTCCAACTGCCGTGTGTATTACCCGCACCTTGACCTCGGGGTGGGTAATCTTCTCAAGGGATTCCCTGATGGCCTCTACAGAGCCCTGCACATCAGCCTTGATGATTATGTTTAACTCCTTGATCTCCCCTTCCTTGATCTGCGAGTAGAGCTCATCGAGTTTAACCTTTCTTGCCCTGGCCATCTCTGCCAGCCTTTCCTTGTGAAGCCTGGCCATTGCTATCTGCCTGGCCTTCTTTTCATCTTCCACTACAACAAAGTGGTCACCGGCCTGGGGAACCTCTGAAAACCCGATTACTTCAACAGGTGTTGAAGGTATGCTCTCTGTAACTCTCTTTCCCCTGTCATTGATAAGCGCCCTGACCTTGCCGTAGGATTTTCCCGAGACAAAGGCATCTCCAATCTTCAGTGTTCCCGACTGCACAAGGACGGTTGCAACCGGGCCTCTGCCTTTGTCGAGCCTGGACTCTATGATTACTCCCCTTGCAGGTCTTTCGTAATTTGCCTCCAGCTCCATCATTTCAGCCTGAAGCAGTATCATCTCCAACAGTTCATCTATTCCGATTCCGTTTTTTGCAGATACCTCAACAAAGATATTCTTTCCCCCCCATTCTTCAGGAACGATATCGTATTCAGCCAGTTCACTCCTTACCTTCTGGGGATTTGCCTCGGGCTTGTCAATCTTGTTCACTGCCACGATAATGGGAACACCGGCAGCCTTTGCGTGGTTGATTGCCTCCACTGTTTGTGGCATGACACCGTCATCAGCGGCAACTACCAGTATTACTATATCCGTGGCCTGTGCACCCCTTGCCCTCATTGTTGTAAACGCCTCATGTCCGGGGGTATCCAGAAATACTATATCCTTGTCTTTGAGCCTTACCTTGTATGCACCGATATGCTGGGTTATTCCGCCTGACTCGGTCTCGGTAACGCGGGTCTTTCGAATTGCGTCAAGAAGCGAAGTTTTTCCGTGGTCAACATGGCCCATTACAGTCACAACCGGGGCCCTTGGTGAGAGATCTTCAGGCCGTTCCTCAATCTCCTCGATCTCCACCCTTTCGTTTTCCAGAGGGGCTGACTCTAATTTGATTCCGAAGCCGTCGGCAATGAGTATGGCTGCATCCAGGTCTACCGGCTGGTTTATCGTGACCATTGTACCAAGTTCCATAAACTTCTTTATAACCTCGGAGACCTTCTGGCCGATCAGTTCTGCAAATTCCTTGACAGTGGCACCTTCAGGCAGCTTTATCGCCTTTTTCCTGGGAGCTGCCGTTGAGATATGCTGGGTTTGCGTGGCAGTATGCTGTGACCGGCCTTGATTAAGAACCCTTCCCCTTCCGGCCCTCTTTCCACTCTTTGAGTCAAGCCATTTCTTGGGCTCAATCTTTCTTATAGCCTGAAATGCCCGCTGCATGCTCTTTCTTTTTGGGGTATCCGCCTTCTGGTCTGTTGCCTCTTTTGGGGGGCTGTCAGGGGACACACTCTCCACGCCCTCGACAGCAGATGCAGATATAGCTGGTTCCGTCTTCTTTTCGGCTTTTGGTTCTTTCTCAGGTTTCTGGCGGGTTTGAGGTTTCTGTTTAACCGCTATGGCCGTTTTTTCCGTTCCCTTCCCGGTACCTTTCAAGCCTTTTGTAAATAACGCTTCCACTTTACCTGCAATGTCTGTATCAATATTTGAAGAGTGGGTTTTTCCATCAACCCCCATCTTCTTTAATTCATCAAGTATATCTTTATTCTTTACTCCCAGCCTTTTGGCAAGTTCGTAAACTCTTATCTTCTCCATCAATATCTCCCTTTTCTGACACTGCTATAAACAGGACTTGTCACAGTTATCATAAAATGTTATCATATTTACTCCTTTTAGTGCAAACAAGAACCCGATTAAGGAGGATATTACGAGATGGCAATATGTTATGTTTGTGGCAAGATACGCTCAGTTGGAAATAATGTCAGTCATTCCAACAGAAGAACAAAGAGGGTTTTTAAGCCTAACCTTCAGAGAATAAAGATAGTGACTGAACATGGCCCTAAGAAGACTTATGTATGCACAAGGTGTATAAGGTCCGGCAAGATTACAAAGGCAATCTGAAACGGTTGATTTTTTTAAATCAGCGTCTGACTTTATTATATTACGAGTTATATTCAGAAACTGGTGAAATCTTATGGATTAAAGGTGCAGGGATACAGGTGAGAAGCCTGAATCCCTGTTATCAACTGAATTTTGGGAAGAACCGGAACAGTCAATCCATAAGCAGACAGTCAATCCATAAGATGTAAGAAATGATAATTGGTCTTTTAACCCTGGATATTTTTATCCCCGAGGCTGGTTCACTGAAGTCAAAACGCTTCGTAATACGCTCACTCAAAGACAGGCTTGCGAAATTTAACGTCTCGGTAGCAGAGGATGCCAATAATCTGTGGCAGAGGACTACCATCTCGATAGTGTGTGTTACGAATGATACCTCACACCTTTACAGTACCTTTGAGAAGATAAAAAACCTGGTTCTTTCCGAGGCGTCCATTGAGGTGCTGAAGATGGATATAGAGTTGCTGTAAGTCTGAAACAATTAACTTTTAAAGGAATATAAAATTATGCTGCCATATAAACGATCAAAGCGAATCGGTGACCTCATGAGGGAGGAGATTGCCGATATTATCATGAGGAGGGTGAAGGACCCTCGCCTGGGTTTCCTGACCATAACCTCGGTGGAAGTCACGGAAGATCTGAAGATTGCCAGGGTTTATGTGAGTGTCCTCCAGAAAAGCGAAACAAAGAGCACACTGAAGATTCTGAATTCCGCAAAGGGATTTATAAGGTCGGAGCTGCGAAAGCGTGTAAGGATGAAGGTGCTTCCAACGCTTGAATTCCATGAGGATGAATCAATTGAATATGGTGCAAAGATTGATGAATTGCTTCGCAAGATAAAAAAAGAGGGTGAAAGTGAAGGTTCCTGAAGAGATTGTTGAGCTAATAAAGAGAGAGCAGTATTTTACAATTGCCTCCCATATCAATCCTGAAGGAGATGCCCTGGGAGCATCCCTTGCCCTTGCCCTTGCCCTGAGATTGATGCACAAGGATGTGAGGGTCTTTAACAGCGATGGGGTGCCGTATATGTACAACTTTCTTCCCTCTTCAGAGTTGGTTGAGACCGGGATGGACAGGGAGAGACTGAAGAATTCGGTTCTCATTGTCCTGGACTGCAATGACCTTGAGAGGGTGGGGCTGAAGGATGTGGAGTGCAAAAAGATCGTTGTTATCGACCATCATCAGACTGTTACGGACTTTGGTCATATAAGGTGGATAGAACCTGAAAGCCCTGCTGCGGGGTTGATGATTTATAATCTTATAAGAGAACTTGAAGTGGAAATTAACAGGGAAATGGCGGTAAACCTCTATACGGCAATTGCCGTGGATACGGGAACCTTCAGGTATGAGAACACCACACCGGAGGTGCTGAGGGCTGCTGCCGAGTTGGTGGATGCCCGGGTTAACCCCGGAGAAGTTTCCCGGCGGCTTTATGAATCATGGTCTGTCAATAAATTCAGGCTATTTGTCAGTATGCTGAAGACTGTGGAGATTGTGCATACAGGTAACATTAGCAGTGCTATTGCAACCATTACCCTGGATATGTTTAAGGAGACAGGGGCGGATGCCTCGGATACAGAGAACTTTATAAACTTTCCAAGGATGATAGAGTCAGTGGACATATCGGCCATGTTCAGGGAAGTTGAATCAGGCTGCTGGAAGGCCAGCCTCAGGAGTAAAGGCAACTGTGATGTTTCATTGATTGCCTCGCATTTTGGTGGTGGCGGACATAAAAACGCAGCCGGTTACAAGGTTTGTGGTGATATCGGGGATGTTAAGAAAGGGCTTATAGAGGCGATTCAGGACTCAGTAGCAGCCCGATGATCATTGAGAAGAGTTTTAAAGAGAGCGTTGTTGTAAATCTGAACAAACCACCGGATATCACATCCCACCAGGCAGGGCGGAAGGTACAACGGCTCCTCGGGGCCTCGAAGGCCGGTCATGCAGGCACCCTTGACCCCTTTGCCGAAGGTCTCCTGCTTGTCTGTCTGAATGGCGCTACAAGGATAACCGGGTACCTTTCATCTCTTGAAAAAGAGTATATAGCCCACCTTCAGCTCGGCATAGTGACCGATACCCTTGACATCACTGGAAGTATAATTAAAGAAGAGAACACGGCCGGCATTACTGAAGACGGAATAATAAGGGTTCTCGGGCAATTTAAGGGGGAATTAATGCAGGTCCCTCCGATGTATTCAGCCATAAAGCAGAAAGGGGTGCCGCTTTACAAACTTGCGAGGCAGGGGATAACTGTTCAGAGAGAAGAGAGGAGGGTCTTTATTGCCATGATGGAGCTGCTCTCGTTCTCTTTGCCTGAATTTGTTGTAAGGATAAGATGTTCCAAAGGGACTTATATCAGAAGTCTTGCCCGTGATATAGGTGAGGCCCTTGGGGTGGGGGCTGTGGTTAAGAGGCTGCAAAGGACAGCCATAGGACACTTTAAAGTAGAGGACGCGGTCTCTTTTGAGGAACTCGGGAAAGGAAGCTTTACTTTTTCCACAATGGATGAGGCCCTGGCACACCTGAATGAGTTAACCCTGAATGACGAGCAGTTCAGGCTTGCCGGTCATGGTACGGCGTTTTTTGCAAATATTGGAATATCGGAGGGAGAACCCGTCAGATTAAAAAGTCCTGCAGGTGATTTTTTTGCCATTGGGAAGTTGAAAGATGGAGGGCTAATGAAGATAGAAAAGGTCTTTTTTCAGTGACCGGTGAAAACATGAAAGTGTTAAATAAAGATAGAAGTGTTAAGTATGGATACACGTTGAGAATTTTCTGTTCCATGCGATCTGAAAAGCTGCAGTAAGCTTTTTTTCGTGATCAGGGATTAAAGTTTTTTGCAACATTCGAAAAAAAATAGAAAAAACACTTGACAAGAAAAAAAAATTCTGCTTATATAGAGGTATGCTGCTTGGTGAAAAGATACCGATAGGGCTGGATATAGGGGCCGGATTTTTAAAGGTAGCCCGGATAAAAGAGACGAGAGGCGGCTATGAACTTGAAGAATTTGATATGATCCCGCTACCCCCTGAACTCATTGTAGACGGCTCTATCATCGATTCTCTCCGTCTTTCCGATTCAATCAAGGAACTCCTCCGCAAGTCAAAAATAAAAGGTAAGGAAGCCGTTATATCGGTTTCCGGTCATTCCTCGGTAATCATCAAAATGATAAGTCTGCCTGAAATGAGCGAGGAAGAGCTTGAGGAATCCATTAAGTTTGAGGCAGAGCAGTATGTCCCGTTTGACATAAACGATGTAAACATAGATTTTCAGATTATCGGTCCAAAGGAAGAGCCCGGACAGATGGATGTTATACTGGTGGCAGTAAAAAAGGACGTTATAAATGAGTATGTCAGTGTTGTAAAAGATGCCGGATTAACCCCTGTTATAGTGGATGTTGATGTGTTTGCACTTGAAAATATGTATGAGTTGAATTATGAGATTTCAGCTTCCAGGAATGTTGCCCTCGTGGACATTGGTGCAAGCTCCATCAAGATGAACATCATTAAAGGGGGAATCCCCTCTTTTACGAGGGACGGCCCTGTGGGGAGCAACCTCCATTCAGAAGCCCTGCAGAGGGAGTTCCATATACCTTATGAGGTAGCCGAGAGGCTTAAACGGGGTGAGACGGTGGAAAACATATCTGAAGAGGAGGCCAGGACTGTAATTGAAGCTGCCTCTGAGGAGATTTTTAATGAGATAGGCCGTTCCCTGGAGTACTTCAGGACCTCCATGGCAAAAGAGGAAGTGGCTGAGTTGATACTCAGTGGTGGCTGTGCACTTATTGCAGGTTTTCCTGAAATGCTTGCTGAGAGGTTAGGCATAGAGGTGAAGATTGCAAATCCATTTCAGAACATTACTATCTCGAAGAAACTGGATGATGCTTACATCAGGGATATAGCGCCTATAGCCGCTGTTTCCGTGGGGCTTGCCATCAGGAGGGTCGGAGACAGATGATAAGGATAAATCTTCTCCCTGTTAAAAGAAAGAAGAAGCCAAAGCCGGTTCCGGGTTTTATTATAGTCACTGTCATAGCAACCGTTATTGTTCTGATAGGTGTGCTGTTTACGTACGTTAATATCAAGGAAGAGCTTAAAACCCTGCAAGCCAGGAAGACCGCTAATGAACAGAAACTCCAGGACATGAAGAAGAAACTGAAGGCTTTGGAGAACTACGAAACACTTGTCAAAACTGTGGAACGAAAGAAGGGTGTAATACTGCAGTTAAGAAAGAATCAGGGCATTCCTGTCAGGTTGATGGATGAGATTAGTAAAGACCTGCCAAACGGGATATGGCTTAAAGAGCTTAAAGTCACCGGTAATACAGTTGATATGGAAGGTTATGCCTTTACCAACTCGGATGTAGTGAAATATGTAAACAGGCTTAAAAAGTCTCCGTTGTTCAACTCTGTGTACCTTGCCGAGTCAAAACGTAAGGAGATATCCGAGGGCGGATCAAAGGAGAAGATCCCTGTGTATAACTTCAAGATAAAACTGGGAGTAAGTGGTTGAGATGGCGCCAAAATTAAAAATAGATCTCAAGGCAATTCCACCGGCAGCGCAATATGCCATAGCAGCAGGTCTGCCCCTTCTGATCATAGTCCTCTTCTTCTTTATCTATTATAAGCCTGTGACTGCCGAGATTAAGTTACTCGAAAAAAATATTGCAAAGCAGGAGCAGGAGATAGGAAAGGCGGAAACAAAGCTTAGGAAGCTGCCGGAAATCAAGGCCCGTTATGAGGTGTTGGTTAAAGAGCTGGATGAGCTGAAGAGACAGTTACCCGAGGAAAAGGAAGTAACCACTCTTCTGAAGCAGGTTTCAGACCTTGGAATCAAGTCCGGCTTGCAGATAAAGCTATGGAAGCCTTCCAAGAGAAAGACCCACCCAAGTGGAGTTGTATATGAGATACCCGTGAAGGTGGAGATGATAGGTTCATATCACAGACTGGGCTATTTCTTCAGTTCCCTTACAAGACTTAGCAGGATCGTAAATGTTACAAATATAAAACTCAGTAATCCAAAACCTGAAACAAGGGAAGCCAGGTTGCAGATATCCTTTGTTGCCGTGACATTCTCTGCAATT
The DNA here is from genome assembly GCA_035873375.1 of Nitrospirota bacterium. Taxonomy (NCBI): domain Bacteria; kingdom Pseudomonadati; phylum Nitrospirota; species Nitrospirota bacterium. The sequence goes on from JAYWMQ010000043.1 coordinate 139,962, forward strand.
CCTGAAGGCGAGATTCAAAAAGGGGCGGCAGATAAAAAGGGAAGGCGGGGTCGTAGAAGATGAAGACCATACTAAACATATTGATTGTAATGCTGTTGACTTCCGTGCTTCTTGCATGTAAAGACAAGCCGCAGGTTAAAAAATCCGGGCCGGCAAAGAAAACCCCGGTTCAGACAACCACAGTGAAAAAAACAACTGAAACCGTCAAGCCTGAAGTCAACAAAACCAGGAAGAGTATCGAGCCAATTATCTATGATCCCGAGGGCAGACGTGACCCCTTCCTTTCCATTATTGTCATGACGAAACAGAAGGTACAGAAGAAAAAGAAGACGCTCAATCCCCTGGAGAATTATGACGTTACGGATTTCCGGCTCCTTGGCGTGGTCTATACCGGTAAGGACTATTATGCTTCAGTTGCCCTCCCTGACGGGAAGGCTTATACTATCAAGAAAGGAACGACTTTGGGGCTTTATGGTGGGAAGGTTATTGATATTACGAGTGATAGCGTTATAATCCGGGAATATGTGGTTGATTACAGAGGGCAATTAAAACCTAAAGATACAGTTCTGAAGCTCCGCAAAGAGGAGGAATAATGGAGAAACAATATAAGAGAAGAAGAAATTCATTTAACGGGTTACGGGCTACGGGATGCAGGTCGGACACACAATGCGTAATTCCCGGTCCGCAACGCTTAAACTTTTATTCTTTAGCACTTCTTATTTCATGTCTTTTTCTTTTTACATCTTTCTATGGATGTACTTCCGTAGAACCGGTCAAGCGGGTTAAAGGGGCTCAGGAAACTCCTCCCGAGATAACTTCAATTACAGCTTCAGACAACAGGCTGACCATATCTGCAAGTGCACCGTTTGAGTACACAATATACAAGCCGGATGATCCGTTTAAGGTGGTTGTAGGGCTCAGAGGGGTGGCTCTCGGTAAATATACGCAGAAGATTGTGCCGGGTGTTGCCGGGATAACCGAGATCAGTCCGGAGTATGCCAGGGTCCCTACTGAAGGTGCAAGGCTCGAGGTGCTCCTTTCTTCTCCGGCAAATATAGTGCCGCAATATACAAGAGGCAAGCTGACATTATTAATAAAGGGTGAAACAGCTGAGAACCTGAGTCGGAAAGAACCTTCAGAGAGCATATCTGAGGGAGCCGCTGATTTACCACCTGCACAATACATTGATGATGTATCAATGGAGAGGCTTAGAGACAGAGTGGTTGTTACTATTAATGGTGACGGCAGGATGATCCCTGATGTCTTTCCACTTGACGGCAGACTTGTGATAGATATTCCTGATGTGGATATGAGGGCATCTGTCCCCGAGACTGTTATAAAACCACTGAGAGGGATCAGGTGGGGCGAATATGAAGGTAGATTACGTATCGTCCTTGACCTTGATGATAATACCACCTTTGATGTTATATCAATAGCCAACAGGGTAGAGATATCTCTCCGTTCACCTGAGCTTCTTGAAGAGTCAGTGGCAGAAATGAGTAAGGAAGTTGATTCCGGTGAAGCGAAGAATGTAGTAAAAAGAGAAGGACTGTTAAAAGAATCAACAAAGGAACTTGTAGCGGGCAAATATACGGGCAGGAAGATATCTCTTGATTTTCAGGATGCAGATATTATACCCATATTCAGACTCCTTGCTGATGTAAGCGGTTATAATGTAGTTGTTGCTCCCCAGGTTACGGGGAAAATTACGATAAAACTCATAAATGTTCCCTGGGATCAGGCGCTTGACCTTATACTGAAGACCCATAATCTCGGCATGGTTTTAGAAGGCAATATAATAAGGATAGCTCCCCTGTCCGCTCTCGTCAAGGAGAGGGAAGAGACCCTCAAGGCAAAAGATGCGGCACGGAAGGCAGAACCCCTTGTGACAAAGGTCTTTCCCGTCAGTTATGCCGAGGTAAGCAAGGTGCAGTCGGCAATAGACCAGGGGAAAATTCTTTCGGAGAGGGGGAGTGTGAGTGTTGACCAGCGGATAAGTTCTTTAATAATAAAGGATGTTCCAAGCAATATGCCGAAAGTGGAGAAACTCATCAAGACACTTGATCAGTCCACTCCACAGGTGATGATAGAGGCAAGGATTGTAGAGGTAAATACCAATGTATCACAGGAGTTTGGTGTAAGGTGGGGGTTTACCGCTACCACCAGTAACAGGCTTTCAAGCGCTGGAGGCCTGACACCCTATGTTGTGGATTTCCCGGCTGCCGGTGCCGGTCCTGGTTCCGGGTCAGGGATTACATTCGGGTTTTTAAATGCAGCAAGAACGCTATCTCTGAATGTTGAGTTATCAGCCCTTGAGACAACCGGTCAACTCAAGATTGTTTCCAATCCAAGGATCATTACAGTTGACAACAAGGAGGCCTTCATATCCCAGGGCAAGAGTATTCCCGTAAGAAAGCTTACGTCCGAGGGTACGGTCTCTACGGAGTTTAAGGATGTGAAGCTCGAGCTGAAGGTAAAACCGCACATAACGCCTGATGGCTCGATTATCCTGAGCGTTGAGGCAAAGAAAGAGGAGCTCGACCCCACAATCCCTTCTGTTGAGGGTGTGCCGGGTACTGACAAGAAAGAGGCAAAGACGAATGTCATCATAAAGGATGGAGAGACCCTTGTAATCGGAGGTATCTACAAGACGGTCAACAATAATTCCGAGTCAGGTGTGCCGAGTCTCAAGGATATACCCATTTTGGGATGGCTATTTAAGAACAAGAAAAAAGAGGCCCAGACAAATGAGCTTCTGATATTTATTACGCCGAGGATAATCAAGAGGAGCCCGGGCCAATAACAACTCACAAATAAGTGCGTGCAATAAATTAGAATCATACTGCTCGTTGTAGAGCATAAACAGTTTTATATGAAGTAATAAAGGAGGCGATATGAGTATCCGGCACTTTAAATATGTACTACCTTTAATAGCAATACTCTTTCTATGGTCATGCGGTGATGTAAGTGCCCCGCCTGATTCAACGATAACCATCAACCCTCCATCTTTAAGTGTTGAAAACGGAGACACTACCGCCAGGTGGTCAACACAATATTATACAGTATCCGTTGTCGACAAGGACGGATACCCGGTAGGGGATGCTGAACTGTCAATATCCTTCATCTGGGCCTCTCCCAATCCATACAACCTGGTGCAGCTTTACAAGGGAGATACCCCTGTGAATTCACCCTTTGATGCCACTACAGATGAGTTTGGAGCTTACACTTTCAGACTGGACTTTATTTCTGGTGGTGCATATGAGTATACAGGAGACATTGAAGTCAGGTCTGGAGCCAATTTTGCCTCTTCGTCTCTGGAAGTTACGGTAGCGACTACGACTACGCCATAGTGCTTAGGAGGGATTTTATAATGCGCAAGAATATGCCTGGCAGGTTAGCCGTTAATTTTTTCATGATTCTTCTGGTTGTAGCCTTATCTTCCTGTGGTTCTAAAAGTAGCAGTCTGCCCCCCAGTTCGTCCGGGACGGGTACTGATACTGAAACGAGTACAGTTGTAGTTGGTACAGTATCAGTCACTGCAAACCCGACAGCAGTAACCGTGGGGGGGCTATCGAGCATAGAAGCCGCAGTTCTTGACGATAGCAGCAACAATGTCCCTGACGGTACGGTTGTAACTTTTTCACTTGACCCATCAAGTCTTGGTGTTATCCCCTCACAGGCAACCACGGTTGACGGAGTAGCAAAGGCGACCTTTACGGCAAATAGCACGACTTCGGGGACGGTTACTATAACCGCAACAGCCGGGGGTGTGAGCGATACGGTAACGGTCACCATTCAGGGCGCTGATGCCGGCAGTATAGAGTTTTCTTCTGCATCACCACAGGTTATCGGTCTGAAGGGTTCAGGTCAGACAGAGACATCAACCATAACATTCCTTGTAAAGGATGTAAACGGCAATACTGTTACTGATGGTACATCTGTAACATTTACCATGAAGGGACCAAATGGCGGTGAATATCTGGATCCAACATCCACATCCACTGTGAACGGAGAGGCTGTAACTATACTGCACAGTGGCTCAGTGGCTGGACCTGTCACGATTGTGGCCTCTGTAGACGTCAATGGTACGACCCTGTCAACGTCGTCCTTCCCGATATCCATAGGCGGCGGGGTCCCGACTGCCAGGAGCTTTACCTTGGCTACTGATGTCCATAACCTTCCCGGTCTGGCATACATCAACAGGGAGGCGAACATATCAGCCTTTGTAGCGGACAGGTTCGGTAACTACAATGTCCTTGAAGGGACGTCCATATCCTTCTACGCAGAGGCAGGGGCCATAGACAGAAACGTGAACGTAGACTCCACAGGTGCCGGCACGGTAATCTTCAGGACCCAGAACCCGATGCCGGAGGATGTGGTTGCAACTGACGCTTCTACTCCGATCCCGGGTGTTAACGATGAGACAGCACTCCAGGCCCTCGTGTCGGGTACTTGGCCAACCGTAGACACATCAAACAATCCTCGTGACGGGTGGGTCACCATACTTGCAACGGTCATGGGGGAAGAGAGCTTTGTGGATGCCAATGCAAACGGTATTTTTGATCCCGGAGAGGACTTCGATGATCTGGGAGAGCCCTTTATTGATTTGAACGATAATGGTGTCAGGGATGACGGTACCGGTACCGATCCCCTCGAACTGTTCATAGATACGAACGGTAATGGTCAGTATGACGGTCCCAACGGCTGCTGGGACGGCCCTGACCCGGATCCGTCCTATACCTGTACCGGCAGGGAAGACAGCAAGATGCTGTATAAAACAATAACCCTTATGTTTACAGGCAAGCCTGTTAACTTTGCTGTGACTCCTTCGACGTTTGACATAGGTGACGGAGACTCGCAGACCTTCAGTGTCATAGTCGCTGATACAAACCTGAACCGTCCCTCACCAGGCACAACCATAAGTGTCAGTGCAGATGGCGGGAAGTTGAGCGCCTATCCTCCGAGCCCTATAGCCGACGGGTTGTCGTCATCCCCTGTAATATTCAGCTTTACTCTCTCAGACAGCAACGCCGGTGATACCGATCCAGCGGAGAATGTCAGGGGTCTCGTTGAAGTAGAGTGGGAGGGTGTTAAATATCCTGTAGTTATATCAGGTATCATAAATTGAGCAATTTTAGTGAATCAGGCGGCTGATTGAACTAATGCGTTGAGCCATAAGCTGCCTTTACAGTAATTGTAATATTTGCTGATAAGTTATTAAAAAGAAGGGGCGCTTCACCTTAAGGTGAAGCGCCCCTTCTTTTTAATAACTTATCAGCAAATATTACAATTACTGTAAAGGCAGCTTATGGC